>DATCZZ010000189.1:0-5410 GCA_036525635.1 Psychromonas sp.
CACTTACCACCGCTAAACCCTAATGTCATAGCCGCTTAGCCCTCAGCAAGCAAGGCGCAAAAATCGTTATAAGGAACCTATCTCTTTCTAATCTTATGACTGACTTTTTGATCTAGGAATAGGGCAGAACTTTTCGACTTATCAGGGAATCATAAGTATAAATGATAAATGCGCAGTTGCCATTTTTATGCCGATTAAATGAAGTAATTCTTTGTTTTTAAAATAAAAAGTTGCTTGACAGAGAGAGCTTAACTGTACTTGTTTGTTATTGGTGGTGGGTGTCATTTGGCCGGGCATTATCAAGTTCCGGCCAAATAAAGAGATGATTGCGATGACTTGATTGGATTTTAACCAGTCCCTTACCTATGGCAATTTGCCCTAATTGCCATAGATCACCGTCAAAAAATGCAGGCTGTAAATTATCTATTGCGTAGAGTTCAACCCAACTACTTTCCTGTTTTAAGCTGCGGATTTGGCTTGCGCCAAAAAGCGCCAGGCTATTTAGGTTCAGGGTCTGGGTTGGGCTGATTGCACGGCTTGCATTGCTCAAAAATGGGAATGCGACAATGCCTGTGGAAATAGTCTTGGGTAAATGATGTTGTGCAGTGAAATCTTCAAAAAAATTTTCAATTCTGTGGGCTAAACCGGCTGCGTTATAATGAGCTGTTTGTTCACTAATGAATAAAATTTGATTATCCCGGATATGAAAAATATTAACGCCGTCAGAAAAGGTTTCTGTTAATGTTTCTCCGAGTCTTTTCTCTATTTTCTCCGCCAACACGACACCACGCAATTCATTAAGCTCACTTAAAAATGGCACATTAACCAGCGCGTAAAATAACGGTTTGCCACAGTAGATAGCATCGAAATTGTTGATGCTGTTGTCCTGTGTAGGAAGTTTACTGCGTGCATGAAAGGCAAGCTGCTGCTGTGTTTTTTTCTCTATTACACTCAGTTTCCGGTAGCGTTTTGATGTGGATAAAAGAATGATGGTAGACAGCATGAAGAGGGTAATTGATGTGTACGTTAGTGTTTTATAAAGAATCGTTGTTTGTTGCAATTCGGAGTTTTGGCTTTCTAATCGGTTTTGCTGCTGCGCCTGTTCAAGAAGCTGCAGTTGTTCGCTAATTTGTAACTGCTGTAATTTAAAGGCGTTCTCTTTAATCTTATTCTGCAGAGAGTGAAAGTTTTTGAAATGTAAAATCGCCTGCTGGGGGGAGCCGGTTATTTCATAACTTAAAGCAAGCATTTCATGGGCTTGTGCGCGTAATGATGGGTAGTTTTGTGCTGCAAGTTGTAGTATTTTTTCCAGCTGTAAAATAGCAAGCGCGGGATCTTCATTGAAAAGGTTCAATTTTGCCAATAATAAAAGACTTTCTATCTGCAATCCCACTTTATTTAAGCGATTAAAATGAAAACGTGCATTTTGTAGATATTTCTGTGCCAGTTCCAGATCTGTCTTGCTATTTTCGTTGCTGCCTTTTTCTGCGTAAGTTCTTCCTATTTCAAGGTAGGTACTACCTAATAGCCCACTATGAGAGTTTTCTTCAATCAATTCCAACGCATTGAACAGGTATATTAAGGCCTGGTTATGTTCATTATTCTGACGCTTTAATACAGCAAATTGAATGATACTTTCTGCCTGCTTGATAGTATTTTCAGTGCCCATATAAAGTTCTATTCTTTGGCTGGAAAAATCCAATGCGCGGTTAAAGCGATACTTCTTTTGATACATCATGGTAATGCTGTTCTTGACCTGCCCGCTGAGTTTAATAAAGCCATGCTTATCGGCTAATTTATCAGCTGTAAGAAAATGTGAACTGGCTAACTGTTCCTGTTTGATGTGATCATAATAAAGGCCCTCGTAATAAGCTGACCAGGCATGCATTTTTATATTTGCAGTGTTTTTTAATAATAATTTCGCTTTTTCCAGCGCGCTATGCGCATACTGATAATGGTCTTCTTCTAAATACAGCTTAGTGATGGTTAATAATCTTGTAATCGCTAAATTGTCTGAGGTGGTTAACGGCGGTTGAACATTTTCGATGCTGCTATTGAGCAAACTAATCAGCAATAAATTATCTAATTGAGGACGTTCCTCTTTGGGAATTTCAAGGGCAAGGATATTTAATGTTTCTGCTTTATCGCTAGGGCTAATTGTTTTTTTTAAGATTGACTGCAATAAACTCAGTGCTTTGTTAAATTCGCCAAGTTGGGCATAACAATATGCTTGTAATTGCAGTGGCAACTCATTGCCGTTTTGCTGGTTATCCGACGCGGTACGGCTGTACTGCTCGTCAATATAGAGGGTGGTTGCATCAATACATTTACGCGGGGCGCTATTGCGCACTTCGAAAGCATTTTTTAGTGTTTCAGGAACCACTGCGTCTATTAATTCGAATGCTCTGGCCGAGTGACTGAGCTGAACTAAAAACAGTACGAAAATAGCGCGAAAGTATTGACCAGGATATTTCATAACACCTTATTTTTATTGCCGTAATAAACGAATATTATTGATATTACAATTTTTTTCTGTGCTGCGCAGTGGGTTGATATCCAACCCGCCCCTGCGAGTATAACGTGCATATACCGAAAGCGAATCAATTTCACCGAATTTCATGAGGTCACAATAGATCCGTTCAACGCACTGCTCGTGAAACTCATTGTGCTGGCGGAAAGAGATTAAATAGCGTAACAGTTTTTCCCGGTCTAATTTTTTTCCCGTATAACTTATTTCGATACTGCCCCAATCTGGCTGGCTGGTAATCAGGCAGTTTGATTTTAATAAATGGGAATACAGGGTTTCCGTTACCTGTTCTTGCGAGCAGATATCTTGCAGATAACTTGTTGTGAATTGGTAGTTATCAATTTCAATATCTAAGGTGTCTAAACATTCTCCTTTAAACGTACCAAGTTTATCGCTGAAATTATCTAAATTATCATTGAGCTCAACGCTAACCGCTTTATTGGCACAATGTGATAGGTCTGCCGTTAATACTTTATGTACTTCAGCTATGTCAGCAAACTTAGTTTGGTTAAAACTGTTTAAATATAGCTTAAAGGACTTTGATTCAATTAAGTTATCACTATCAAAGGGGACTTTGACCACCCCGGTTGCAACCACGGGTTTGCCTTTACTGTTTAACCAGGACAGCTCGTAAATATTCCATAAATCAAAACCATAAAAGGGCAGATTGTCCGCTGAAAGCTGTAATTCATCGCGATTTAAACTGCGTGGAACGCCCTGTAACAAGCTCGCGTCGTAGGTACTTTTATAGGTTGTACTTTTCCCCAGAGAAAGGTTTTTTAATGCGGAATCTTGATCATAGAGCGGTTTGTTATTCATATTTTTTCGCTTTTCTTTTTTAAAACAATACAATGATACTATTGTAAACAAATTAAAGAATTATTCGAGCAATGAATCATACAACAAAAACACAATTATTCGATTTTTTCGAACGTTTTAAAAGCCTCTGGCAAACAGAAAAAAAATCATTACCACAAACTTTTTTTGATCCGCAATGGATTTCACCCTGCCAAATAGGGGAAGTGGAAAAGCAGCTTATACACTGGTCGCCGGTTGAGCGTGAAACCTCGACTGATCTGAGTAATATTGAGCAAGCTTTGAATATTAAACTGCATCCAAGTATTGTGGATTTTTTCTGCTCCGCCTATTCAGCGGGCTTACCTGCTGTTTATAAAGGCCATCCCATTGAGTTGATTCAGGTCTGGAATGATCAGGATTTCCATCTCCTACAAGAAAACATGGTTGCCCATTTTATGATGCAGAAGCGTTTAAAAAAACCGGCATCCATGTTTATTGCCAGCTGCAGCGATGAGATGCAAATCGTGTCGGTATTAAATGATACAGGGCAAGTACAGTTAGAGACCTTAGGGAAAGGACAAGAAGCTATTTTAGCGGAAAATTTGGCTGACTTTTTAGATGCTTTAAGCCCCGCTATTGGCGAGTTGTGATAGTTCCGCCAAGCTGTCACTTATCGTTACAGCTTGAGTGCCTGATACCCGGTCCAGATACTCGTCACCGTGGTGAGCCAGCAAAGAAAGCCAAAAATGTAAGTAATGGTGGAAAAATTTCTGTGTTAATCAGTTAAGTAATAATAGGAGATGTCATCTGGCAGTAGTGTTAAATACTGCTCGCCGAGAAGCGTATTCGTTTGCCTGATATTAAAAAGATAAGCTATAGCTAATAAATCAACTGTTTTAGTGTTTAATAGCAAATCCAATAAGTTAGCTGGAGGCAATTAATTTTCTGATCGATTAATGTAAATTGAGGTGATTTTTTCAACCAAGATATGACTACCTTGGTTGCTTATGAAAAGAGCAATATTCATAATATGTTCAATTATCAGTGAAATTTATAGAAATTTTATTCTTCAACAAATATTTGCATCTCTTCACCAATTTTTTTACGCATATCCATAAGTTTACGGGCAGTTTCATTCTGTTTTATATCAGACTCAGTTTCCGGTACCCAGGCAGGAACGCCTATAGAATGGCCATGTTCATCCACCGCCACCATAATCACAATACAGTGCGTGGTTATGCGCCTGTTTAACAATTTTGGATCACAAGCATTAACTTCAACAGCAATATGCATCGAAGATTTTCCCGTATAGATCACTTTCGCCTCCACCTCAACCAAATTACCGACATGAATGGGTGATACAAATCTGATCCCGCCCGCATAAGCTGTCACACAATAATGACCACTCCAACCGGCCGCGCAGGCATATGCAGCTAAATCGATCCATCTCATGACTGAGCCACCATGAACTTTTCCACCAAAATTGACATCTTGAGGTTCAGCTAAAAAACGTAGAGTGATCTCTCTTTGTGGTGTGTTCATTCAATTAACCCTTAATTGCTTGTATAAATTAAAAAAAATAGTAATGAGGAGGAAGTGATGTGCAGAAGAATAAGAATATTTTAGCTTTAAACTGTATATAGCTTCTATATCAGGCATCCGGCGATAACTTAAATAGAGTGTGATTAGCAATATTCTTACCTCTCTTTGCTAAGATTACAGTAGCGTTAGAGAATATTTAATCTATTTATTATATAAAAAGGTTATAACTTAGCGCGAAATGAGACGACATCTTAGTTGAAAAATATTAACCGGATTGATAATCAAGTTGCTCTCCTGTATTTAATCCCTTCGCTTTACAGTCATTAGGCATCAGATGAGAGGTCAATTGGCATACTATGAGTAACAGTGAGATCTTTGAATCCTCTAAAACTGTGTTGCTTAACTGGAATTAGAGGCAAAAATTGCTTGTAAACAGCTTGGGTATATTTTTAGCGTGCCTTGGAAAAGAGAAACTCAATTCAAAAAAGCTAAGATTTTTAGTCATTGAGTATGTTTTTAAAACGTATTGTTTATTAAGTAATC
>DATCZZ010000190.1:0-2941 GCA_036525635.1 Psychromonas sp.
GCTAAAAATGTATTCGAAAATAATTTAATTGCTTCCGCTTCTGTTGAATCTGTGAAAAGGACGTTTATATTCTCTTTAATTGCGCCTTCAATAAGCAGATCAGCAAACACCTTAGCACGTTCGCTTTGTTCGCCAATAATGATACGTGAGGGGTACAAATTATCATACAGGGCAGTACCTTCACGTAAAAATTCCGGCGAAAAGATAATGTTATCACAGTTAAATTTTTTCCGGACGGATTGGGTATAACCAACGGGTACGGTCGATTTGATAACCATTACCGTATCAGGATTAATCGCCAGCACATCTTTAATCACAGCTTCAACAGATGAAGTGTTAAAATAGTGGGTATCAGGATCATAATCGGTGGGTGTGGAGATAATGACATAGTCCGCATCTTTGTAAGCAACTTCCTTATCAAGCGTTGCTTTAAAATTTAGCGCTTTATTTTTCAAGAAATCTTCAATTTCAGCATCAACAATAGGTGATATTTTATCATTCAAAAGATTAACTTTATCTTCAATGATATCAACCGCGATAACTTCATTGTGTTGCGCTAACAACATTGCGTTTGATAAGCCCACATAACCCGTACCTGCAATTGCAATTTTCATAGTTTTACTCTTCTTAGAATTTTTGTATCGGCAGATTTTTTTCCGTAACTATACAATGATTAAGAAATTATTACATATTAAATAGGTTTAATAGTCGCCAGTCATTATCGATATCAAAAATCATCACATCCCACATTCAACATCAGTAACAACTTAGTTTTAAATTATATTTTTCTGTAACCTACAGAAAAATATAATTTAATTAATAAATCACTTGTTTTTTGTTATTAGATTGTTTTTAGCTGTAACCATTTGTTTCTATTATTAAATAAAATAAACAAAAATCGATTTTTTTGGTGCGAAATATGTGCTTAACTGCGTGCATACGCATAATCAGAGGCTAAAAAAATAAGGTGAAATAAATTTAAACTTTAAACATTAGGCGACAACTGTCTTCCCTCAACTTTTTACTAAACTGCATTCTTATCAGTAAAACCATGGATAATTGTTAATAAAATGATTTTTATATCAAACAAAAATGTCCAATTACGAATATATTCCAAATCATATTCAATTCTTTTTTCCATTTTAATTAATGTATCTGTCTCTCCACGCCAACCATTAATTTGCGCCCAGCCAGTAATACCAGGTTTAACTTTATGGCGAAACATATAAAAATCTATCACGGTTCTGTATTGTTCATTGTGGGCAACAGCGTGAGGCCGCGGTCCAACAATTGACATAGAGCCTTGTAACACATTAATAAATTGTGGCAGCTCATCGAGTGAAGTACGACGTAACAAGTGCCCTAAGCGAGTAACTCTAGCATCGTTTTTACATGCTTGTTTAACGACAGCACCATTTTCACAGACATTCATGGTGCGAAATTTCCAAACATTAATAGCTTTACCATCTAAACCATAACGTTTCTGTTTAAAGAAAATCGATCCAGGGGAGTCTAATTTAATCAGCACAGCGATAATTAGCATAGGGATAGAAATCAAAGTTAAGATGATCAAAGAGCCAATAATGTCTTCCAATCTTTTAACAAAAGAGATACTGCCCGTTAATGGAGACTCATTAATAGATAAAGCATTCACCTCTCCAATCGAAGTGCGTTTTGCATCTAATAAGCTATATGCTAACGCATTCGGCAGAATCCGAACATCCACCGTTGTATTACCTAATAAATGTAAAATATCATCAATTCTATTTTCTGCGATTATCGGTAATGCAATATATACAACATCAAATTTACCTATCTGCGCTAGTTTAACTCCGAGATCAACTTTACCACCTAATTTATTAGAAAATGCGCTGGGTAAACGTACACTTTCTCTATCATCATAAAACGCGCTTAATGTGTAACCACATTCTGGGTGCTTGATTAATTCTTTTGCTAGCGAAATACCTGACTCAGTCAATCCTATAATCGCTACTCGCTGATTTTCAATTACTGATTTGCGCAAATAGAATAAAGAAATTCTAAATAAGAACCTCCATGTAATTAGGGTAAATCCGGTTATTAAAAACCAGAATCCAATCAATAATCTTGAAACATCAGCCCCAGTTTTAGTGAAAAACAAGAATACTGAAACCGCACAAATTGCCATGATCCAACTTATAAGCGTATAAATACTTTGCAGTAAAATTGCATTGGACGGCCAATGTCGATAAAGTTGGATATTTTCAGAAAATAGCACATAAGCGGCTAATGAGAGTAAACATACAATAAGGTATAAATCATTATAAGATATTCCCTTCCATCTTAAACAGATGTAGAAAATGGATGGAATCAATACAAAGTCAAATAACCGTGAAAACACAGAAAATTGATTAATGTTATCTTGAATAAAACCTTTACGTGACATGATAAAAGTACCTTTATAAATATCAGAATGTAAATAAAAGTTACAAATACCAGTAAATCCGTTTATTCAAAAAAAGAAATTAAAGCCAAAACTTGGCAGCCCTCCATGACTAAGTATTCACCTTTAGGATAGTCATGGATAGTTAAATTTTCACGTTTAAATGAAAAATATTTTCATTTAAACATTAATATTATTTAACCAGATCTGGTTGAGTAGATAACTCATGGGCGATTTACCTAAGCATTTACTGCAAGCAGTAAGTCCCACTTAGCACAACATGAGAGTACCTCTTGTCTGGATTGGTTTGCAGCACAATCGGGCAACATGCAAAGAACAACAGCCCTCTTTGATGGAACGATTGCGCATCAACCCTGTCATTATAATCAGTCAAACAGCTTGTTCCGCAGGTAAGCGACGTCGCCTGATACTTGCTCTCTGAGTCGCAAATAACACGTAAACGACTAATTAAACCCACATATCAATAAGTTGCTGAATTTGCCATGCTTTCCTTTTTAA
>DATCZZ010000191.1:0-3632 GCA_036525635.1 Psychromonas sp.
GATATTTTTTCATTAACTCTGAATTTTCAACATCATTGGCAAATTGTTTTTTATTATATGAAAACAATCGCTTACGTGCGGCATAATACTCATTGATTTTAGCAACAAGGGCATCATATTCAGCTTGTAAACGTTCAAGCATTTTTTCAGGGTCAGGGTGTGCGGCTAATTTTTGCCGACTCAATTTTAAGGTCATGGCTAATTTAGCTTTTTCCACGCGATCTTCAGGGGTGGTGCGCAGTTTTGTGGTCAATTTTAGATACTCACAGCCCTTAATCAGCCATTTGGTCGGATCAAATTGCCACCAGCGAATACCATTGCGGTAATCATTTTCAAAAAGATGATGGTAATTATGGTATCCCTCACCAAAAGTAAGCAAAGCCAGGAAGCCATTATCTCTGGCACTGTTTTTATCGCTATAGGTTTGTTTACCCCATATATGCGCCAGAGAATTGATAAAAAAAGTACTATGCTGGCTTAATACTAAACGTAAAACACCAACTAATAAGAGACTGTTGATAATATCACCATGCCAAAATCCAAAGAGCAGCGGGATAGCAATATTTAACCCCAGCGTTAACGGCAGATAATAGTTGTGCTGCCACATGACAATCGGATCTTTTTGCAAATCTCGCACATTACTGTAGTCGTCGTAATGATCCGGGTGATATTCACGCAGCATCCAGCCAAGATGAGAATACCAAAATCCCATTTTAGCGGAATATGGGTCTTTATCATTGTTATCAACATATTTGTGGTGAATACGATGATCCGAAGCCCAATGTAATATACTGTTTTGTAAAGCGAATGCCCCACCTAAGGAAAAAATAAAGCGTAAACTCCAATGCGCCTGATAGGTTTTGTGCGACCACAATCGATGATAACCCGCCGTAATTGACATGCCGCAGAAAATAAAACATGACACTGCAAAAACAATTTCAGGGGTATCAAAACCATGGGTAATAGCGCGGTAGGGAACAGCAATAGCGGCAATTAAAAACGTGCTCAAAAAGAGCATTAGATTAAGCCAAAGAATGCGCGGTTTATTCATTTTTACTCCAACACTCAAAATACAGGAAAATCAAAAATTCAGCGTATAGCTGTACACTTTTTGTGCAGTATAGCATAACGAACATATGCGCAGCATTTTATTTACAAATATGCAACATCAATCACCATACTCTGTCCGCTTTCTGGCGGTACTAGAGCCAGCAGCCTTTGCGAGGTGATGGGAATAGAAGGTTATAGGTTTATAGTAAGCGGCATCAAAGGTGGAGGCCGAAATAAGGAGAAATCACAGCGTTTTGTTGCTTATAACCACTCCTGATCGATACTCATGACCGATAGATCCGCGGCCTCTTCGCACAGCGTTCGAATCTTATTTGTATTAGCAAGCAACAAACGCTTGTCACTCCCCACCAGGCAAACCGCCAGCACGGCGCGTTGCCATTTATCCAGATACGCGACTTCAGCAACCGATGCGTTAAAGCGGCTGCGGATACGCTCCTTGAGGCCGCGTACTTGTTGGCGTTTATCCTTAAGCGAGTGGGCATAGGGGATCATCAATTCAATATGCAGAAGTGTAACAAAACAAGTATGCTCAATCATAGTATTCCCCCTGGCCAGCTAACGTTTGCATAATGATATATATAACTGGCTCACGTAAATCATACTTCACTGGATTTAAATATAGGTCTTTTCCACAAGGCTTTGCTCAACACTCTGGTTTTTTCCCAATTTTTTGCCATGATGAGATCCACAATTTCTTTTGCTACATTCGGGATCAATTGAGGTTTATGCTGAATATCATCATCCAACATCTCTAACCATTTTCCGATACGATCTTCATCTAAAAAATGCATGACATCTGCCAACTGCAATTGTTCAAGTGCTAACGCGTTGGATTGCTGCTCCATTTGCCCATGAATTGGTTTCGCCAGTATCGGTAGACCCAAGTGTAAAGATTCACTGATTAATTCAAATCCAGAATTGCAAATCACTCCCCGGCTCTGGGTTAAATTATCTTTAAAACCTTGATAACACGTCTTTTGCCACAATACGTTTCCATGCTGTATTTCAGTTAGCTGTGGCGCGTAAAGCATAAAATGATAATCGCTAAATACATTTAATAACTCAGTTACCTCTAATTGATCTTCAAAAGGTAAATACACTACAATAAAATTATGCATGATTTTAGGCGCTAAACTGGTGTCGATAATCGGCGGAAGTATATTCTCTTGATAGGGATACCAGTGCAAACCGATACCATATTGCGCAGGCGCAAAATTCCTTAATACCCATTTTGCCAACCAACCCCCATCAGCAAGCGGAGTATCGGGTCCAAAGGCATATTGATGTCCTAACCCAATAACAGGCTTATTTCTCAATTTGGCGGCCCAGGCCGTGATCGGCTCAAAATCGGTGATGATTAAATCATAATGACTTAGATCTAATGAAAAAACATCTTTAATAAATCGCCATATATTATTTTTTAATGCCGTCTTTAAATAGCTAATTTTCCCGCCTTCGCTAACAAAGGTGAGTCCGTCGCGAATCAGGTAATCATTAAACACCTCCATTTCGTAATATTGATTTTTTTCACGACCGGAGAATAAATAGGTGACATTCGCTCCGCGTTCGGCTAAATATTTTGCCATAACCCTGCTGCGCGCCACATGCCCATTGCCTGTCCCCTGAATGCCGTAAAGTATGTTCATAAAGCCACCATTATATAAACTAAAATTGTTCCCATCAGTGCCCCAGCAACAATATCGGTTGGGAAATGCACGCCCAGAATAACCCGGGAGATCGCCACCAGCCCTGCCCATATATAAAGCGGCAATGCGATAACACCAAAGTGAAAGGTAAAAAGTCCCGCTAATGTGAATGCCGCCATAGAGTGACCTGACGGGAAACTAAATTGATCCGATGCCTGCACTATGCTGTTGAAATCCGGAATAATCTGCGGTGGTCGGCGTCTACGTAAGGTATGTTTCAAACAAAAATAGAGTAACCGCTCGAGTATGAAAGTTGTTATTGCCAGCAGGAAAAAATGATATTGAACTTGCGTGGATATTAGCCAATAGAGAGCAGGCAGCAACAGTTGTAAATAACCATCGCCGCTCTTTGATATGATCCTCACGCAGCTAATAAAACTGTGGGATGCAGTGCTTTTTCTACACCACAATAACAGCTTGAGATCGTATTGATAAATATTATTAAACATCTTCATAATCAACACATTAAAGGTTAATTATGACAATGCAGTGACAAACTTTAAACTAATGGACTAAGCAATATGTTAAGGTCTGTTGACCTTAAAAGGCGGCGCGGCGGGCTTCATAGGCATCTGAAAATGCCGTAATAAGATCATGCTCATAGGGTTTTAAACCGGCAATAACTAACTTTTTGATGCCGCGCCCAATCGCCCGTTCACCATCGGCAATGTCGAAATGCAGAAAGTTATTAGCACGCTTGGGCTCCACTTCAAAGTAAGTATCCGCCAATTTAACGTTGACCGGGTTATCCAGAGATAAGTTATCAAATTCAAAACTCATGCTGTTATACATCACCAACGGACGTGCAGGATTGAACATCACATTGTGTTTTTTCATTAGCGGCATTAATAAAGT
>DATCZZ010000192.1:0-2315 GCA_036525635.1 Psychromonas sp.
CCTGTTCGCTGTGCATGAAAGGTAATCATAAAGCCAAAAGACATAAGCAGCTATTGACAAGGCTTTGTTAAGCTTAACAGCTCTCTTTATATACTCATTTACGCTTTGTATGGATGCTGTAGAGTTTAGGTACTAGCTAATGAGTATTGGAGACTACAAATGTTTGCAGTGATCACTTCGGTTTCATACTGGATCCTGATTATTTTATGGGCGGCAATTCTTTGCCTATACCTGGGCATATTCAGCCAGTCAAAAAGCATTGACAAAACGCTTGCCGCACTTCTCATTATTCTCGCTATTGACGCCTTTAGAACCCTTTTTGAGAGTCTTTATTTTGGGCTGTATTGGAATTCTGCATACGGTCTTTTGCCAGCGAGCATTCATCATTTTCTATCACAGCCCACTTTGCTTATTCTTCCCAAGATATTCAATGTGATTGCAGGATTTTTAGTCATTTTTATTATTATTCGCAATTGGATACCTCGGACAGTGCGCGAACGGGCGCAACAGATAGAAAATCTTCAACAGGCCAAATTAACTGCAGAACAAAAGACCTTGGAGTTTGAATCCATTTTTAACGGCATTACGGATGCAATTGTTTTAACCGATCTGGATCGGCGCATCACAGCCATTAATACAGGCTTAGAGCGAATATACGGTTACACGATTGACGAGTTGGCCGGCAAAACAACAGCTGTATTTTATGAAAGCAATGAAGAGTACGAACGTCAGGGACGTATTCGCTTCAATATGTCAGCCAAAGAAAAAGCCGCCCCTTACGAAGTCAATTATCGCCGTAAAAACGGGCAGATATTTGTCAGTGAAACACTTGGAACGGCCGTACGGGGGAAAGATGGCTCAACATTAGGCTTTATCGGGGTTATGCGGGATATTACCAAACGCAAACAAAACGAAAATAAACTAAAACTCGCCGCCAGCGTATTCACCCATGCTCGGGAAGGGATCATGATCACCGATACTGCCGGCGCAATCATTGAAGTCAACGACACATTTAGCCTTGTTACAGGTTATAGCCGCGAAGAGGTACTAGGCAATAATCCGCGTGTACTGAAATCTGGCCGTCAGGGGCCTGAATTCTATATGGCGCTGTGGAAGTCTCTTCTGAAAAATAAACACTGGTCTGGCGAACTCTGGAATCAACATAAGAACGGGGAAGTTTATGCCATACTGAGCACTATCAGTGCTGTATGCGATGCACAGGGTCAGGTGCAGCACTATGTTGCTCTGTTTCTCGACATCACACATATTAAGGATCAGCAACAGAAACTCGAACACGTTGCCCATTATGATGCCCTTACCGGCTTACCTAATCGCGTGCTGCTCGCAGATCGCCTGCAACACGCAATGAATCAGTGTCAACGGCGAAAACAATCGCTGGCCGTCGCCTATCTGGATCTGGATAACTTTAAAATCATCAATGATAGCCACGGCCACGATCTGGGTGATGAGCTGTTGATCGCGCTCTCGCAGCGGATGCAGGAGGTGCTTCGCGAAGGTGATACCCTGGCCCGCTTAGGCGGCGATGAGTTTGTCGCCGTGCTCATTGACATAGAACAGATGACGGACTGTGAGCCTATCTTGTCGCGTCTGCTTGAGGTGACTGCAGCGCCTTGCATCATCAGGGATATAAGCCTGAACGTTTCAACCAGTATCGGTGTCACATTTTATCCGCAAGACTGGGGAGATGCGGATCAGCTCACGCGCCACGCCGGGAATGCCATGTATGTTGCCAAACAGCTGGGCAAAAACCGTCACCATCTGTTTGATGTCAAGCAAAACATGGCAATCCAAACCCAAAGCGCGAAACTTGAAAATCTTAAATTGGCACTTGAGCACGGCGATTTTGTACTGCATTACCAGCCCAAGGTAAATATGAAAAGCGGTGGCGTAATTGGTGCCGAAGCCCTGATCCGCTGGCAGCATCCAGAGCTTGGTTTAATGCAGCCCGACGAGTTTTTACCGATCACCGAGAATCATCCGCTCAGTGTTGATATCGGACAATGGGTTATTGATGCTGCATTATCACAAATGCACGAGTGGCAAACTGCCGGGCTGGATATCCCGGTTAGCGTGAACGTCTGTGCGCGCCAGTTGCAGCACAAGGATTTTGTAATTAATCTGTCAGCGTCACTGGCCAGGTACCCCAATGTCAAACCCAGCGCTCTGGAGCTGGAGATACTGGAAACCAGCGCGCTTGCAGACATCTCTGAAGTTTCTGCCATTATGTACGCTTGTCGTGAGATTGGTGTGAGCTTTGCGTTGGATGACTTTGGCACGGGGTATTCTTCACTAAC
>DATCZZ010000193.1:0-2672 GCA_036525635.1 Psychromonas sp.
GGTGCGGCGCTATTTTATTTAAACGTTCCTGATAATCAAAATAGTCCTTATATTTTAGCGCCTGCTGCTCTTTACCCTTAATGACGTTACATTCAAAAGCCGCATTAGCTAGGAGATAGTTACGTAGCTTCTCGAGCAAAGCCGCATCATTAATAATAGGCTCCATACAGATAAACAACGCGCCTTCGAGCACGCTTTCAACCTCTGCAAATCCTTTGCCGGGGTTGAGATAACTACTGGCTAGCCTTGGTGCATCACAATCACCCTGCTGCCATAATTTATCAGCAAGTGGCTTAAGACCCGCTTCAACCGCTAATTGCCCTTTACTGATACGTTTACTTTTATAGGGTTGGTAAAGATCTTCCAGGGAACTTTTATGAAAACAGTTTTGGATTTTATGCTGTAAATCCGCACTGAGTTTCCCCATTGAGGCAATTGTTTTTAAGATAGTTTGACGGCGAATTTCTAATTCTCGTAAATAGATTAAACGAGTCTCCAATAATCGCAGTTGAACATCATCCAACCCCTGAGTGGCCTCCTTGCGATAACGCGCAATAAAAGGCACTGTATTACCATCATCATAAAGTTCAACAAAGGCTCTGACCTGAGCGATTGCAACGCCCGCTTCATTGGCAAGTTGCTGATTAATTAATACTGTATTTGTATTCATAATTATCTTTTTGTGTTGTATTGTTTAGAGACTGCATCATAATCATTATTCATCCAGCGCATTTTTGCATTTTATGATGCTTTATATCCATTGATTAGGATAATAACATGATTAATTTTGCCGTTATTGGTAGCAACTGGATAACTGAAAAATTTATTAACGGGACATTAGTCAATAATGACCTGAAATTAACCGCAGTATACTCGCGTAGCATGAGCAGCGCACAAACCTTCGCAGATAAATTTAATGTACAACATTGCTTTGATGATCTGACGGCTTTAAGCCACTAAGTAAAAAACCGATGAAAACCAATTCAGTACTTCTCTGGTATACAGATTCGCTAAAGGCGAATGGTCTCTCTGAGACAAAAAACAACAAGGCATATTTTTTTATCTCTTATTAAGTAACACCTCACTCCATCAATAACATTTAATGTCCCCTATCCCCCTTCTCTTTACTGCCTTCAGGGGGATTAATCTAAACGCCTGGCAAACAGAATTGCAGCTATCAATATCTTTGAATATGAGCATAAAAACTTCCCAATATTAATTAAAAAATGTTTGCCCTATTGTATTACTGCGTTGAACAACAACGCTGATAGATACTTTTAAAGGGAATTCATTATGCAAAAAAATACACCGACCAAACCACTTACTGGAGGCATGATTTATCATGAAATGCGTTATGCCTACTAATACTTCTCTACAATGTGTTCAGACCATCAACTCTTTACCTGCAGTCAAAAAAAATCCGCTGCAAACGGCAGAGGAGTACGGAATAAGTAAAGTAGCAAAAAAAACCGCAAAATCATTTTCACTCGCTATTTTTGCTGGTGCTTTTATTGCCATTGCTTTTGTTTTTTATATTACAGTAACGACCGGTGCAGCAGGTGCCCCCTGGGGGGTAATGCGCTTTACTGGCGGTCTGGCGTTCAGTCTTGGATTGATTTTGGTTGTCGTTTGTGGTGGTGAGTTATTCACCAGCACGGTATTAACAACCGTCGCTTGGGCACAGGGTTTCTTTTCCACAGCTGAGTTACTGAAATGCTGGATGCGCGTTTATCTTGGCAACCTCGTGGGTGCTGCCTTAATGGTAACCCTTATTATCACGGCTAAAATGCATTTATTGGACGCCGGTAGCTGGGGAATTAATGCCCTGCATATTGCCCAGCATAAACTCCATCATACCTGGTTACAGGCTTTTGCGCTGGGAATATTATGTAACTTACTGGTTTGTCTAGGTATTTGGATGACCTTTACGACCAAAGATATCCTGGCAAAATCCATGCTTTTAATTTTACCGGTAGCCATGTTTATCAGCAGCGGTTTTGAACACAGTATTGCCAATATGTTTATGGTGCCTTTAGGCATTATTATTAAGAGCATCAGTGAACCAGAATTTTTCATCAGCCATGGTCTGATAGCGGCTGATTTTGCAGATTTAACCTGGTCAAACTTTATTGCACACAACCTGATTCCCGTGACACTCGGTAATATTGTTGGCGGAGGTGTTTTTGTTGGTTTGGGATATTGGTTAACTGAAAAAGGAAGTCATCAAGCAAATCTGCAACCTCAAACAATCCATGCAAATCAAATACACAGAACACAAAATTTATTCACCGATAAGCCATCAACTAATCTTGGAGAGACAAATATTATGAAAAAAACATTAAATAACTTAACCGTAAACGAAGTTATGGACCAAAAACCGCTTGCATTGTCAGCAACTGATTGTATCTATCAAGCGCTTGCTTTACTGGTTCAACATAATATTAAAGGTGCGCCAGTCGTTGATCAGCAGCAGGTATTAATAGGCTTTGTGTCACAACAAGACATCTTGAGATTTTTATGGTCAGAAGAATACTCAATCAAGTTAACAGTGTCGGTATCCGCAGTGATGCAGACTGAAATTTTATCGGTTGATTTTCAACAACCGGTATCTGCACTGCTTGAGTTTATGGTGGTAGACAAGGAAGCGCTATTCCCAGTCAGCAATACCGGTA
>DATCZZ010000194.1:0-13741 GCA_036525635.1 Psychromonas sp.
TAAAAGTAAATGTTTTTTTGATGTTGATCGCAAAATTGGCTATAATTCCCGGCCAATTTGTTATGGCGCTTTATGGACCATTGTAATGGCTATTGGCGCTGATTAAGGATGATAAGCCGTGTTCGAATTTCCACAAATCAATAAGAGCAGTGTCAAAAATGACCTGTTATCGGGGTTAACCGTTGCCCTTGCTCTGGTACCCGAGGCGGTTGCATTTGCCTTTGTCGCGGGTGTTGAGCCTATGGTTGGTCTCTACGCCGCCTTTATGGTCGGGTTAATTACCGCTGTTTTTGGCGGCCGCCCAGGTATGATCTCCGGTGCAACGGGGGCGATGGCGGTGGTCATGGTCTCTTTGGTAACTGAGCACGGTATTCAATACTTATTTGCAGCTGTTTTACTAGCAGGTTTGTTTCAGATTTTATTTGGCATTTTCCGTTTTGGTAAATTTATCCGCATGGTGCCACATTCGGTTATGATAGGTTTTGTGAATGGTCTGGCTATTGTTATTTTCCTGGCCCAGTTAGGGCAGTTTAAAGTATTAAACAGTGCTGGTGAACTCGAATGGTTACAAGGTTCTCCACTGTATATTATGTTAGCTTTAGTGCTCTTAACCATGCTGATCATTCATTTTCTGCCTAAATTGACCTCCGTAGTACCTTCAACACTGGCTGCTATTGTAGTGGTGACATTACTGGTGAATTTCATTCCCGCATTAGAAGCACGAACGGTTGTTGATTTTCTGCGTAGTATGACCGGTGACGCAACTGCTACCGTTGCAGGTACACTGCCAACATTTGCCATCCCGGCTGTGCCGTTTTCAATGGAAACCTTAGCCATTGTTTTACCCTATTCATTAATCTTAGCGGCGGTAGGCCTGATTGAGTCACTGCTAACCTTAACTGTTGTTGATGAGATGACCGGAACGCGCGGTCGAGCCAACAAAGAATGTATCGCGCAGGGTGCGGCAAACATGGTTAATGGTGTCTTTGGCGGAATGGGCGGTTGTGCGATGATCGGGCAGTCGATGATCAATATTAACTCCGGTGGCCGTGGGCGTTTATCCGGTATTACAGCTGCTGTCACATTATTAGCGTTTATTTTATTTGCCTCTGGTTTAATTGAAATAGTACCGATTGCCGCACTGGTTGGAGTGATGTTTATTGTTGTATTAGGCACATTTGAGTGGGCATCATTTAAGATGATGCGAAATGTGCCCAAGAAAGATGCTTTTGTCATTATATTAGTCAGTACCGTGACTGTACTGACAGATTTAGCCATAGCAGTGCTGGTTGGTGTCATTGTTTCCGCACTGATATTTGCATGGGAACATGCTAAACATATCCATGCAATTAGCTCTGTCAATGATGCTCAAACAGAAAAAACTTACCATATAAATGGACCGTTATTTTTTGGTTCAGTAAGTAATTTTCTTGAACTGTTTGATGTCAAAAATGATCCGCGCAGAGTAATTGTTGATTTTGCCGGCTCTCGTGTTGCCGACCATTCTGCGATTGAAGCTATCAGCGTGTTAACCGGGCGTTATGTAAAAGAAGGTAAAAAAGTGCACATTCGTCATCTCAGTCGAGATTGCCGTAAACTACTGCACAAAGCTGGCGTGTTAGTTGAGATTAACCTAATTGAAGATCCTACTTATAAAGTGGTATCGGATACACTTGCTTAATAAACTGAGCAGATAAAAACAGGCCCTTGAGCCTGTTTTTATTTATTTGAAATTCTGGTAGGGCGATAAGCTGTATCACAGATAGGGCTTGGCTGAGTTTTTTTTGTATTCCATACGGAAAACCAGATGTGTTTGTTACGTAAGGTTTTTTTATTATTTTTCATATACTTTCTCCTGTTTAATATGAGGGGTAATATAAAGACTGTTTGTTACAAAAAAATGACAGTAAAAACCAGTTTTTTGTGAGTGAGTTTGAGAAAAAACAAAGAATATTATTATTTGCTAGTAGATAATTACTAAAAATTAGAAGAGAATCTCATTTTATCGTAAGTGGTGTTTAGTTAAAAAGTAACATAGTGTGATTAAGTTCACTGGTGCTGTAAATATGATAGACCAATTTACATTGATTACTAAATTTTAGATTGTTACTTTTTATCATTAAAAAATTTTAAGGGGCAGATATCAAATTGTCATCTTTCCCCTGTATAACTTTTTCGAATATAAATTTTGTAGTTACTGTAACTATATGGAGTAATAAATGATTAAAAAAATTGGCGTTTTAACAAGTGGTGGCGATGCGCCGGGGATGAACTCTGCGATTCGTGCCGTAACGCGCTGTGCGCTGGCAAATGGTATTGAAGTTTTTGGTATCTACGATGGCTATGCAGGGCTCCATGCAGATAAAATCAAACCGTTAACGCGTCGTTCTGTATCAGATATGATCAACCGTGGTGGTACTTTCTTGGGCTCTGCACGTTTTCCTGCCTTTAAAGAGGAAAGTGTCCGTCGAGAAGCGATTAAGAATCTGAAAAAATACGGTATCGAAGCCTTGGTTGTGATCGGTGGAGACGGCTCTTATATGGGCGCGAAAAAACTCAGTGAAATGGGTTATCCATGTATCGGTATTCCCGGCACAATCGATAATGATATTGCCGGCACAGATTACACCATAGGTTTTATGACCTGCCTAAATACGATTGTTGATGCCGTGGACCGTTTACGTGATACTTCTTCATCCCATAACCGTATCTCTATTGTTGAAGTGATGGGCCGCTACTGCGGTGATTTAACGCTTTGGTCTGCGATTGCTGGCGGTAGTGAATATGTTGTTCTGCCGGAAGTTGGTTTTGACGAAGATTCATTAGTAAAGCAAATCCATACGGGTACAATATCAGGCAAAAAACATGCGATTGTTATGATCACTGAACATGTAACAGATGTGACGGCATTGGCTAAACGCATCGAAGATCAGACTGGCTATGAAACGCGTGCAACTATTTTAGGCCATATTCAACGTGGTGGTTCTCCTTCGGCATTTGACCGGGTATTATCAAGCCGTATGGGCGCGCGTGCAGTTGAGCTTCTAATGGAAGGAAAAAGTGCGCGTTGTATCGGTATTCAAAATGGTAATATGGTTGATCATGATATTATTGAATGTTTAGAAGAGATGAAACGTCCATTCCGCCAAGATTTATACGATTTATCAAACGCTTTATACTAATAATAAAGGTTTTAATTTAAAGTACCTAAGCCTACCTTCCGGTAGGCTTTTTTTTAAGGCGCAAAATGGATAAACAAACTTTTCCCTATCAGACTCTGATTGAACTCTGTGAAATAGCCGAAATCAAAAAAAATGCTAAAGATGCCCAGCAAATGTTGGGTTTTATTTGCGCCATTTGCAGTGCTCCTGAACAAGTGGATCTGCAACAGTGGTTGCCTTATTTATGGACAGAAGGTCAAGCACCTTCTTTTAGTAATGAGCAACTGGCAATTGACTTTGCAACAGCAGCTAGGCAATTTTACGATGCTTGTTTGGCTAACTATAAACAAGCAATCCCACTGCTTTTACCGACGTCACAGTGGCTAAATGAATTTTTACAAGTTACTGAAAAGGGCAGAAATTTTGCGCTTGGTTATTTATCAGGCTTTCAACATGTTGAACAAAACTGGCTCGATGTCTGGATCGAGCCGGAAAGTTCACTCGAGCAGCTGTTACAGACTACGACCTTATTATTGAGTAAAATGGCCAATTCTGCCGGTGATGATCCGCAACTGTTGAGTTTATTTGCGCAACTGCCGGAAGTGGAGGAAATAGTCTCCTCGTTACCCCTGTTATTAAGTACACTCGGCCATTTATCGCTGCAGGTGAATGAGCATGGTTAATCCGGCGGATGATCTTTTTTTAACTTATAAAAATTACTTTTCAGTGGTGTATGAAAACAACGAATTTGTTGTGATAAATAAACAGGCCGGGGTTAATTTTCACAGTGAAGATGGTGAGTTTGGTGTAGTGGTTGCGGCTGAAAAAGCATTTTCCTGCAAACTTTATAGTGTCCATCGTTTAGATAAAATGACTTCCGGTTTGTTACTGCTGGCTAAATCATCACAGGTTGCCGCACAGCTTTCAGCACTGTTTTTCGATCATCAGGTGCAAAAATATTATCTGGCAATTGGCGACAAGAAACCGAAAAAGAAACAAGGTTTAATAAAAGGCGGTATGGAAAAGTCCCGCCGCTCTATGTGGAAGTTAACAAAACAGAGCAATAATCTGGCGATTACACAGTTTTTCAGTTATCCGCTGGACAATGGAAAACGTCTGTTTGTCATTAAACCGCACACCGGAAAAACACATCAGATCCGCGTCGCGCTGAAGAGTATCGGCAGTGCTATTTGTGGCGATCCTTTATATGCTGAAAAATCAGAGCACAGTGCGGTATTTGATCGCGCCTATCTGCATGCCTACCAGATTGATTTCAGGTTAAATGGCCAGGACTACAGTTTTAATGTTTTGCCGCAGTCTGGTGAGTTATTTAGCAGTGAACGCTTTGCTGAGCAATTAGCGCATATTGGTGCAGTTGCAAAGTTACAATGGCCAAAAATTTAAACTCATCCCGGCACAATGGCGGTGAGTTTAAAGTAATTTGTGATTAGCGCGGTTAATTTGCAAATTCTGTCCATATCGGAGCATGATCAGAGGGTTTATCAATGCCTCTCAGTTCATAATCAATGCCGCTATCAATGGTTTTATCCGCTAATCTCTCTGTCGCTAAAATGACATCTATGCGTAAACCGCGATTATCATCAAAACCACGGGAACGGTAATCAAACCAGCTGTACTGGTCAGAGACTTCCGGGTTTAATAATCGGAAAGTATCAATAAAACCAAAATCCATCAATTTACTCAACCATTCGCGCTCTTCCGGTAGGAAACTGCATTTCTTGGTTTTTAACCAGCGTTTGGCGTTCACTTCGCCTATCCCGATATCCAAATCAAGTGGTGAGATATTGATATCACCCATTACGATCAGTTGTTCCTGCGCAGTATGGAATTGATTAAGATAACTATTTAAATCTTGATAGAATTTACGTTTTGCAGGGTATTTAGTTTCGTGGGTTTGGTTCTCCCCCTGAGGAAAATAACCGTTAAGGATACGCACAGGTAAACCCTCTTTATCTTCCATGGTGACCATGATCATGCGGCGTTGCGCCTCATCATCATCCGTAGGAAAACCATATTGCACATCGGATGCTGCATTTTTGCAAAGCATTGCAACACCGTAATGGCCTTTTTGTCCATGGAAGTAGACGTGGTATCCCATTGCCTCAATGTCCGCAACAGGAAAAAGATCGTTATGCACTTTGATTTCTTGTAAACCGATGACATCTGGCTGGTGTTTGTCGATAACTGCTTGCAGTTGGTGAAGACGAGCGCGTAGCCCATTGATGTTGAACGAGATGACTTTCATTAAAAGGCCTTAAATAAATCAAATTAGAATAAGGCAGAGAATGTACCCTGCTAAGTTTAATAACTCAACCGGGTACATAAAAAAATAAGGGATCAGCTCAAGGTTGCCAGAACGTGGTCAAGATGAGCAACAGTTTCAAAACCGCTATCGGTTAAATAACCACCGTCTGGCTGGGTAGTTAGACCTTTATCAAATAAAGATTGTGCTGCAGCAATAACCGATGGGGAAGCATTTTTATGGACTTTAATACCCTCCAGTTGAGATTCGACAGGGAATTTAGAAAGCAGTTTCATTTCTTCAAATAAAGTATCAGAGTAAGTTTTAATCATGATTATTCACTTCTATTAAATTCGGAATATTCATAATATGTAATTGCTATTAAATTGCAATTATAAGCAGGTGTGAATATGGCTTAGATCATGCTATCAGTAGCTTATAGCGTATAAAACACACAAACGGGTCTTTTTATAAGCTGGTTTTAACAAGCAAAATTGGGCAGATAGTTATGCGGGTTGGTCTTAGGCATAAAAAAACGCAAACCGGAGTCTGCGTTTTGACAAAGAAGCTAAATTTAATTACAGGTTATGTTTACGGATAACCGTTAGCATCTCTTTTAGTAGTTTCGGGTTGCCCGCGACAACATTTCCGGTTTTCATGTAATCATTACCGCCGTTAAAGTCGGTCATCATTGCCCCAGATTCTTTAACTAATATTTCACCGGCAGCAATATCCCAAGGTTTTAGACCAAACTCCCAGAATCCATCCATACGGCCAGCCGCTACATAAGCCAGATCAAGTGCCGCACTGCCGCTGCGGCGCATATCAGCAACATCCATAAAGAACTCTTTAAAGATATTCAGGTATGTTTCAGTATGATGTTTTTGCTTAAAAGGGAAACCCGTTGCTAAAAGTGTACCAGGAAGTTTTGCCACTGAATTAGTACGTGTACGGTAACCGTTGATTTGTGCGCTTTGGCCTTTAACAGCCGAGAACAGTTCGTTACGAATAGGGTCGAATACAACTCCAACTTCTGTACGCCCTTTTATTTTTAACGCGATAGAAACTGCAAAGTGAGGGATACCGTGGATAAAGTTAGTTGTCCCATCCAGCGGGTCAATAATCCATTGGTAATCCTTGTCTTTACCTTCATCAGTACCTGACTCTTCAGCAACTATGCTGTGGTCGGGGAATGATTTACGCAAAGTACCAATGATTGCAATTTCAGCCTCTTTATCAACGCTGCTGACATAATCATTTAACGATTTTTCTTCAACTTCGACGGCTTCTAAATTTTCATAGCCTTTAACAATTACTTTGCCTGCGTTACGGGCAGCACGAATCGCAATATTTAACATTGGATGCATTGGATCACCATTAGATTTTAAAGAACATTGAAGGGAGATTCCTTCGGCGGCGAATTATACATAGATCACATAAATCTGCAATATTTTGCTCTGTTTATTTTTCGCACAGTTTTGTTGTAAATAGTAACCATTCTTATCATGCTGCGTGTTGTTCTGTGATCCGGGCTAAGCTCTGAATTTGCGTCTTTAGAGCCGTTTGGGTCTGACTACGCCTAAATAGAGCTGTTTTTTTGTAATTTAAATAATGATAAACTCCCCGCTCTTAAATTCGCCCTCAACATAAAGGAATACAGATGCTAGAAAATGTACGCATTATACTCATTGGTACTTCTCATCCTGGTAATATCGGCAGCGCAGCAAGAGCAATGAAAACAATGGGGTTAACAAAACTAGTACTGGTCGCACCTGAATGTGAAATTGATGGAAAATCTGTCGCACTTTCAGCAGGGGCGACCGACGTACTAAAAAATCATCAAGTTTGTAACAGCTTAGATGAGGCCATTGCTGATTGTGGTTTAGTCATTGGCGCAAGCGCCCGCCCGCGTACGTTGGACTGGCCTATGCTGGACCCTAGAGAAATGGGTGAAAAGGCCGTTATTGAAGGACAGAAATACCCTGTTGCATTAGTGTTTGGTCGTGAAAATAGTGGTTTGACTAACGATGAGCTCCAAAAGTGTCATTTTCATGTGTTTATTCCTGCAAATCCGGATTATAGTTCCCTAAATTTAGCCATGGCTGTGCAAACGTTAAGCTATGAAATACGCATGGCATTTCTGGCCGCAACGGCTTACCCTGAGCAGCAACAGGAATATCCTCTTACTGAGGAGATCGAAGGCTTGTTTAATCACCTTGAGCAAACTTTAACGGATACCCGTTTTATTGTCCCGGCACACCCTGGCCTGGTGATGAATAAATTACGCCGCTTCTTCAACCGTGCGCGCCCTGAAGTGAAGGAGTTGAGAATGTGGAGGGGGATTTTAAGCAGTATCCAAAAATCGGTGTGCTCGGCAGAAAAAGATCTTGAAAAATAAAAAGATAGAAAAAAGTTTAAAACCTACTAAAGTGAGTGGTTTTTTACTTGACTAATTTTGTCGGGTATTTATAATTGCCTCATAAAGTTCACGGAAAGTGCTGTTACATGTCATTTTCCCACTACATAAGTGAAGCATTATGAAATTAACTTCGAAAGGCCGCTATGCAGTAACAGCAATGCTTGATGTGGCAATTAAAGAGCACGGCGGACCGGTTCCCTTAGCGGACATTTCTGAACGTCAGGGGATATCTCTATCCTATTTGGAACAGTTGTTTTCCAAATTACGGAAAAATCAGTTGGTGAGCAGTGTTCGTGGTCCGGGTGGTGGTTATAAACTGGGCAAACAGCGTAATGAAATCTCAGTAGCAATGATTATTGATGCCGTTAACGAATCGGTAGATGTAAGAAAATGCAGTGGAAAAGATGGCTGCAGAGAAGATGGCGTACAGTGTTTGACGCACTCATTGTGGGAACAGCTCAGTGACCGAATCAGTACCTTTTTAGACGATATTACCCTTGAAGAATTGATGGCGTCTGATCATGTGCAGCATATTTCTGAAATTCAAAATAATAAATTTAATCAAACTGAACAACTAAACGTTAAAACACAATAACGCGTTTATCTGTAGCAGTGGAGACACAAATGAAATTACCAATTTATCTTGATTATTCTGCAACAACTCCCGTTGATCCCCGTGTTGCAGAGAAAATGATGCAGTATTTAACCCCGGATGGCGAGTTTGGTAACCCGGCTTCACGTTCGCATCGTTTTGGTTGGCATGCAGAGGAAGCGGTAGATCTTGCCCGTGAACAGATTGCTGATTTAATCAATGCAGATCCTCGTGAAATTGTTTTCACCTCCGGCGCGACAGAATCAGACAACCTTGCGATTAAAGGTGCTGCACATTTTTATGCGAAAAAAGGTAAACATATTATTACCGCAAAAACTGAGCATAAGGCCGTATTGGATACTTGTCGTCACCTTGAGCGTGAAGGTTATGAAGTCACTTACCTTGAACCACAGGAAGACGGTATTGTGACACCTGAGCAATTACAAGCGGCGTTACGCCCGGATACTGTTCTGGTTAGCCTGATGCATGTTAATAATGAAATTGGTGTGATTCAGGATATCGCTGCATTTGGTGAACTGTGCCGTGCCAATAAAACCATATTCCATGTTGATGCCGCGCAAAGTGCAGGGAAAATTGAAATTGATACACAAGCATTAAAAGTGGATTTAATGTCATTTTCAGCCCATAAAATGTATGGCCCCAAAGGTATAGGTGCACTATACGTTAGCCGTAAGCCCCGTGTCCGTTTGGAAGCGCAGATGCATGGCGGCGGACATGAACGCGGCATGCGCAGCGGTACATTACCGACGCACCAAATCGTTGCGATGGGCGAAGCTTTCCGTATTGCCAAAGAAGAGATGGCTTCTGAAAATGAACGTATCCTGATGTTACGCACGCGTTTATTAAATGGTGTCAGTGACATGGAAGAAGTATATGTAAACGGTTCGTTAGAAAACCGTGTAGCAGGCAATATCAATATCAGTTTTAACTATGTTGAAGGTGAGTCTTTGGTGATGGCGCTTAAAGATTTAGCCGTTTCTTCCGGCAGTGCCTGTACTTCTGCAAGTTTAGAGCCTTCCTATGTATTACGCGCAATTGGCCGTGACGATGAATTGGCACATAGTTCGATCCGGTTCAGCATTGGTCGTTTTACCACAGAAGAAGAGATTGATTACGCAATTAAAATTATTCGTGAAAATATTGGGCGTTTACGTGAAATGTCGCCTCTCTGGGATATGTATAAAGAAGGTATCGATATCAACAGTATCGAGTGGTCGCATCACTAGAACACTAGGCAGTTAAACGTTACTCCCTGGCAAAGCGCAGCAATGCAAATTACATTCACGAACGATCTTAGATGAAAGAGCAAAAGGATATATATCATGGCTTACAGCGAAAAAGTAATAGACCATTATGAAAACCCACGTAACGTAGGCTCATTTGATAAAAATGATGATAGCGTTGCAACAGGTATGGTTGGCGCACCCGCTTGTGGTGACGTAATGAAACTGCAGCTTAAAATTAATGAAAATGGCGTGATTGAAGATGCAAAATTCAAAACCTATGGTTGCGGTAGCGCAATCGCATCCAGTTCATTAGTGACTGAGTGGGTAAAAGGTAAAACCTTAGAACAAGCCAGCGAGATTACTAACACGCAAATTTCAGCTGAACTTGCATTACCGCCGGTAAAAATTCACTGTTCAATACTTGCTGAAGATGCCATTAAAGCTGCTATTTCAGATTATAAGAGTAAACACCCTGACGCTTAACTGCGGGTTTGACATAGCGCCGTATTTATAGTTTTATAGTATTTTAAAGTTAATAACTGGAGTTCATTTTGGCTATCACAATGACAGAAGCAGCAGCAAAGCATGTTGCGGCTTTTCTATCTAATCGCGGTAAAGGGATTGGATTACGGTTAGGGGTTAAAACATCAGGTTGTTCAGGCATGGCTTATCTACTTGAATTTGTTGATGTCCTTCATGAAGATGACGAAGTATTTATCGACAAAGGTATTAAAGTTATAGTTGATAAAAAAAGCCTTGTTTATCTGGATGGTACTGAATTAGATTTTGTTAAAGAAGGCCTAAACGAAGGTTTTGAATTTAATAACCCTAATACAAACGGGGAGTGTGGTTGCGGTGAGAGCTTTAGCGTGTAACGCTTAGCCATCCTCTGTTAACTCGTTATAATAATGAATCGTATTTTATGGAGGAATTATGTTTACATTTTTCCTCTTTTTCTTTTTAGGAAACTGTTGTGAATTACTTCGAGCTATTCTATCTTCCGGTTACATTTCCAATCGATCATGCGTTGTTATCTGAAACTTACCGCGAACTGCAAAAGCAATACCACCCCGATAAATTTGTCATGCACAGCGATAGTGAACGCCTCTCTGCCATGCAGAAAAGCACTGAAATAAACGATGCTTACCAAACATTAAAAAATAGTTGTTTGCGTGCCCAGTATCTGCTCTTATTAGCGGGGGTTGACATTGCCCTGGAGCAAAAAACATTGCAGGATACTGCTTTCCTGATGCAGCAGATGGAATGGCGCGAAACAATCTCCGCATTTACAGAAGATGATGAAGATGAAATTGAAAAGTTCTCTCAGCACTTACAACAACAAGTCACGGATCTGGAAGCAAAGATAGCAGTGCAACTTCAAAATAATGAGCTGGAAGCCTGCGCAGACAGTATTAGAAAATTAAAATTTATGCTCAAACTTCAAATTGAATTAGCATCGGTCGAAGAAAAATTGTTCGACGGATACTAACACCAGAAAAATAGGATATTAGACGATGGCATTACTTCAAATTGCAGAGCCCGGTTTATCTGCAGCGCCGCATCAGCACAAATTCGCTGCTGGTATCGATTTAGGTACAACCAATTCACTGGTTGCAACTGTTCGTAGTGGTGAGGCTTCTACATTACTGGATCATCAGCAACAAGATATGCTGCCATCTGTTGTGCATTATGGCGAAAAAGATGCACAGGGTGATACCGTGATAAGTGTCGGTGCCAGCGCCCAGCAATATCTTTTAACAGATCCCTTAAATACACTGGTTTCCGTTAAACGGCTTATTGGCAAAGCATTAACCGACTTGGATACAACCCATCTGCCGTACCAGCTTAGCGCCCATGAAAGTGGTTTGGCGCAAATTAATACCCGGGCGGGGGCAATTAATGCTGTGCAGGCTTCAAGCGAAATTTTAAAAGCATTAAGTCAACGTGCCACGGAGAGTCTGCAGGGTGAACTTGATGGTGTAGTGATAACAGTGCCTGCTTATTTTGACGATGCTCAGCGCCAGGGCACCAAAGATGCTGCGCGTTTAGCCGGTCTGCATGTTTTACGTTTGTTAAATGAACCTACCGCTGCGGCGATCGCCTACGGGCTTGATTCCGGACAGGAAGGGGTGATTGCCGTTTATGATTTAGGTGGCGGGACTTTTGATATCTCCATTTTACGTTTGCACGCCGGCGTTTTTGAAGTGCTTGCTACCGGTGGCGATTCCGCGCTTGGTGGTGATGATTTTGATTTGGCGATTGTTAATTGGATTAAAGCGCAAGCCGGCATTACCGCTCCAATCACAGCACAGTTACAACAGGAATTATTACAGGTTGCGCGCGCAAGCAAACAGCAACTCAGCTCTCAAGAGCAAATTAATATCAAACTAACCCATGCGCAATGGGCAGGTTCACTTGATAAAAGCACCTTTGAGAGATTGATTGAAAAATTGGTTAAAAAGACATTACGTGCCTGTAAGCGGGCGATAAAAGATGCCCAAATTACGTTGGATGAAATAGCCGAGGTGGTTATGGTGGGGGGATCAACGCGCGTCCCTCTGGTGCGAGAGAGTGTTGCCGATTTCTTTAAAACAGAACTATTAACTGGGATTGATCCGGATAAAGTTGTGGCTATTGGCGCCGCTATTCAGGCTGATATTTTAGTCGGTAATAAACCCGATTCAGAAATGTTATTACTGGATGTGTTGCCTCTCTCACTGGGTCTGGAGACAATGGGGGAGTTAGTTGAAAAAGTGATACCCCGAAATACCACTATTCCCGTTGCCCGCGCCCAGGAGTTTACTACCTTTAAAGATGGCCAGACAGCAATGTTAATCCATGTTTTACAAGGTGAACGGGAGATGGTTGCTGATTGCCGTTCTTTAGCGCGCTTTGTGCTCACCGATATTCCGCCAATGGCCGCAGGTGCGGCGCATATTAGGGTCACTTTCCAGGTTGATGCCGATGGTTTATTAAGTGTTAACGCGATGGAAAAATCTTCCGGTGTGCATGCCTCGATAGAAGTCAAACCTTCCTACGGTTTGAGTGATCAGCAGGTGATGGATATGCTGACTGATTCCATGACCTTTGCAGAAAAAGATATTCAAGCGCGTATGCTGGTTGAACAGCAGGTTGAAGTAAAACGTGTTATCGAAAATCTTGAAGCTGCACTTGCTAAAGATGGCAGCGAGTTGCTTGAGCCTGAAGAGTATCAAGTGATCAGAGAGAATATCAGCAAGCTTGCTCAAATTGGTGAGGGTGATGATGTTAATGCGATCAAAGAAGCACTTGAGGCGATTGACAAGTTAACCGACCACTATGCCTCTTTGCGTATGGATGCATCAATCAAAAAAGCATTAACAGGCCGGTCAGTTGACCAAATTTAATACTGGTGCCATAAAACGCATTATTTAATTTAAAAGAAAGAAGGTTCGATTAAGATGCCACAAGTAATATTTTTACCCCATGAAGAATTATGCCCAGAGGGTTTAGTAACGGAAGCCAGCGAAGGTGAGACGATTTTAGATATTGCTTTAAAGAACAATATTCATATTGAACATGCCTGTGAAAAATCCTGTGCATGCACGACTTGTCATGTTGTCATTCGTGAGGGATTTGATTCTCTTGAAGAGAGCGATGAATTAGAAGATGATATGCTGGACAAAGCCTGGGGACTTGAGCCTGAATCGCGCTTAGGCTGCCAAGCGTGCGTCAGCAATGAAAATTTAGTTGTCGAAATTCCTAAATACACGGTTAATATTGTTTCAGAAAATCATTAATCCGATAAGAGCGTTAAAATCAATTAAACGATAAGGAGCTGAGTATGACATTAAAATGGATAGACTCCCAGGAATTGGCGCTGGCTTTAATTGAGAATTTCCCCGATCAGGATCCGCAGCAGGTTCGTTTTACAGATTTACGCGAGTGGATCATGAGTCTCGATGATTTTGATGATGATCCCAACCATTGTAGTGAGCGGATTTTAGAAGCCGTGCAACAATGCTGGATTGAAGAAGTTTAATGTTATACCCAAACTACTTGAAGATGCAGGAATCAGCA
>DATCZZ010000195.1:0-5123 GCA_036525635.1 Psychromonas sp.
ACCTCTTTTACAGGCGAAATTTCAATTTCTTTAAGCAGATTTTTAAAGCCCGTGACGTTTTTACTGGTGATATTAATGATTAAAGTGTCTGACTGTAAAAACGGCTGAATATTATCCGTGATCTTGTCAATATCAATGATAAAGGGCTGTAATCCGGCGGAGAATAACTGTGCAAATTTCTCCTCGCGGCGTGTTGAAACATTAACCGAGTCAAAGTCCTGCTGTAACTGTTTTGCCAGAGGTAAGCCTAACCAGCCGCTACCTAATATACTGATATTATTTTTCATGCTTGGTTACCCAACCTTTCTTCGATAAAACGGATGAAACAACGCACTTTAGCTGACATATGCTTGCGACTTGGATAAACCAAATAGATATTAATGTTCTGATCATTATACTCATCAAATAATTGCACTAACTGGCCATTTTCCAGTTCGTCATTTATATAAAAATCGGGTAAGCGTGTGATCCCCTGCCCCGCTAAACATAACGCTAACTGCATTTCACCGCTATTGGTAATTACCTGACTGTTCACTGTCACGACAATCTCTTTTTGCGCTGCTTTGCGAAAAACCCACTGTGTTGGATTTTTGATATAACTGTAAGAAATGGTTTTGTGATCCACTAATTCACCGGGATCCCTGGGATTACCATTTTCTTTTAGATATTGCGGGGATGCCACGACAACAAAACCGCAGGACATAAAGCGTTTACAGATCAAGCTTGAATCTGGTAGCTGATTGGTTGCGCGGATCGCCAAATCAAAACCCTCAGCAATTAAATCCACTTTAAGATCATTAAGCTCGATGTTGACACCTATTTTAGGATATAAGGCCATAAAATCAGACAAAACCGGACGGATACGGGCTAAAGCAAACCCCAGGGGAACACTTATTTTTAACACCCCCTGCGGCTCTTTTTGTCTCCCAGATAAATCATCTTCAAACTGCTGAACCTCATTTATCAGTTGCACACATTGTTGATAATAAAGCTCGCCTTCTGCTGTCAGACTAATTGAACGGGTTGTCCGATTTAATAAACGTACTCCCAACCTTGTTTCCAGTTTGCTGATCTCTTTACTGATATAGGAAGTCGAATGCCCGCTGCTGGCGGCGGCATTCGTAAAACTGCCTGCTTTTATCACCTCAGCAAAAATAACCAGACCATCCAACAACTTGCCATTAAAACCCATAATTCCTCACCAAAAAACCAAGTGAACACTTACCAATGAAATATATCTTCGGTCAACTGCCGACTTTAATAAGCCGCAAAACGTTCTTTTTTTCGCGCGTTACTATTGTTTAATATTTTTATTTTTTCTCTCTTATCAGACTGCCCCCACTGGGATATTTCAGCCAGACTACGAAAACATCCCCGACAAATTTTATCTGCATTTAATGAACAAGCCGCGATACAGGGTGAATCAATATTACTCATTACGGTTAATCTCGCCTATTTAAAAAGTTAATTATGATGATAACAATTCTTCAGTTAAACTCCTTGTTTATTAACAAAATCATAACAAAAAGAGGTGTGCAATGTTGATTATTCGCTGGATTTTAGGCCGAATTATTTTATTACTTAACTTTATCTTTACCCCAAAAAAGCGCAAACGAGATAGTCAGGAACAAGTACAAATAGATGCACAAACCCAAAGCATGCAGCTTTATCAGTATAAAGCATGCCCGTTCTGCGTAAAGGTTCGTCGGGAAATGCGTCGCCAGGCTTTAAATATTAGCACGATCGATGCCAAGCAAGCGGTTAATAAAGAGGTTTTAGAAAAACAGGGTGGAAAAATACAGGTGCCGTGTTTGCGTATTGAAGAAAATAATAGCGTTATTTGGTTATATGAGTCGTCGGCAATTATCGCGCATTTAAATACCCGCTTTGCTTGAGCGAAAATGGCTGGCGGTGATCTACCGCTAGCCATAATAACCATCAATATTGCTTAACAGGTTAATTATTTAAGTTTCATTATGCCTTGGCAAAGCTATAAGTACGATAACCGCCCAGTAGATTGCGAGCCTTGTACCCCCTGTTGGCGAGTTGGCGGTAAGCAACGTTACCCCGTAACCCAACAGCACAAAAAATGATTATCTCTTTATCTTTCGGCAGCTCCCCCATGCGCTGGCGCAGTTCATCTACTGGGATATTGATAGCGCCTTCTAAGGTACCAAATTTCTCGATTTCCCCTGCGGTTCTAACATCAAGAAGTAATTGCTCATCTGTCAGCGTATCCAGTTCATCAAAATGGATCCCTTTCGAATCACCATTTTCAATATTATTGGCAACGAAAGCCGCCTGGTTAATGACATCCTTCGCGCTACCATATGGTGGCGCATAACTAAGCTCCAGATGCTGCAGTTGCTCTATCGTCATACCGGCGCGCTGTGCAACGGCCATGATATCGATACGTTTGTCGACGCCATCTTTACCCGCAGCCTGAGCACCAAGAATTTTCTTGCTATCCGGGCAATAAAGCATCTTAAATGACACAATTTCTGCGCCTGGGTAGTAACTCGCATGGCTGGCGGTATGGACATACACTTTCTTGTAGGGAATACCTTCACGTTTCAGGGCTTTCTCACTCTTGCCGGTAGAGGCGACCGCTAAATCAAAGATCTTACAAATTGCAGTCCCCTGAGTACCCTGGTAACTCTCTTCACGGCCGAAGATGTTGTCTGCTGCCATACGGCCTTGGCGGTTAGCTGGACCAGCCAATGGAACTATAGTCGATTTACCGGTAACAAAGTCAGCTTCTTCGACTGCATCACCTACCGCATAAATGCAAGGGTCGCTGCTTTGCATGCCAGCTGTCGTCCAGATACCACCAAGCTCACCAATCTTAAGACCCGCTTGCTGAGCCAGCTTAATTTCAGGACGTACACCAATTGCCATTACAAGAATTTCTGTTTTGATCGTTTCGCCATTGCTTAAAGTAAGATTCAGGTGACCCTGCATGTGTGAGTGTAGTTCAGACTCGCCACTTTCCAGGTTAGGCAGATGTGGTTCTGCAACGTATTCGACAGCTTCAAGTGCAACACCTAAGCGCAAATCCACGCCATGGCTGATAATCTCTGCATGCGCAAAGCCTGCCATTTCCCGGTCCACCGGGGTCATTACCTGATCAGCGAGTTCGATAAGTGTGGTTTTAATTCCGCGCTGATGGAAGGCCTCCATCACCTCTAACCCGATAAAACCGCCGCCAACAACAGTGGCATGTTCAGGGCGGTTCATCTTAATTGTATTAAGAATTTTATCCATATCGGGAATATTACGCAGAGAGTGGGTAAGAGGGTTATCTATACCCGGGATTGGAGGAACAATTGCTCCGGCGCCTGGACTTAATACCAAGAAGTCGTAACTCTCACTGTATTCTGATCCGTCGAGTAGATTCTGCACAGTAACAGATTTTTTTTCCTTATCGATACTAACCACTTCACTCATAGTTCGAACATCAACATTAAAACGGGCTAGAAAGCTTTGTGGTGTCTGAAGAAGTAAGTTACTTCTTTCAGTGATCTCGCCACCGATGTGGTAGGGTAATCCACAATTCGCGAAGGAAATAAACTCTCCACGTTCAAACATTATTATTTCAGCGTCTTCGCTTAGGCGTCTGGCGCGAGCAGCCGCAGAAGCACCACCAGCAACACCACCGACGATTACAATTTTTGTCATTCTTAACTCCATCAAGTTGAAAAATAGGTAATAAAAGGGAAATAAAAGAGAGGTCTATTATTTACTTATATAATGAGATAAAAAGTGCAGAATTTCTGCCTGCCCATCTAAACGCCAGACGCGGGCTACTGCCGCTGCACCACCGGCAACAATCAATACTTTGTTAGGCATTCACTGCTCCAAAACTTTTAAATATTGGAGCAGACGATAAAAAACAACTGAGTGTTCTTTACCCAGTTACACATTGGTTTTTTGCCAAGTTAGCCCTATCGGGAGCAAACTAATTACTTTATTTACAACCGCATTTTTTTAACAAAAAAACAGCCGGACAAATCCCGGTAAAAGCACTCTGCAGCAAATTTACACCAACAAATACGGTTAACCAGACAAAACCGGGATGGACAAATTGTGTTAACACAACGGAGAGCAAGATCATGGAACCTGCTATTATTCTAACGCCATTTTCAATCGTCATTTTTTGTTCCTCATCAGACCTAAATCACTTAAAGCAGTTTTTAAGGCAGTTAATAAAAGTAAAATATATTAGGATAAAGATTATAACACCAAGATTAGACAATGCTAATAAATACTTACCTAATTTAGCTATTGATTAAAAAATCATAGCTGGGTAAAATAGCTCTTATTACAATACAGGGATTCATAATGAATAAATTAGCGCTGATACACGATAAAGCAAGTGAAGTAAGTGAGTTATTAAAATTAATGGCTCATGCTGATCGTATGGTTGTTTTATGTTTATTATCAGATGGTGAAATGGGCGTATCAGAGTTGCGCGAGCACACTCAATTAAGCCAATCTGCATTTTCTCAACATCTCGGCGTGTTAAGAAAAAATCACCTGGTTAAGGTAAGAAAAGAATCGCAACAGGTGTTTTATTCTATTGCAGATCCGCGTGTAAGTTTACTGCTTAATGCATTACAACAGGCTTTTTGCCCCAGTGAATCTTAACGGCAACTAGAGCGCGGATCAATCAGGCAAAAAAGATCCCTGCATTTTAATCAAAATGTAGTTACTCCAACTAACACCGCAATTAGCATAGATAGCAAATGTATTTGCTAAACATTTTTTCTGTTTGTTGATCCTATTATTTTAAAACTTTCGGAGTCCATTATGGAAAACTTTACCCCTTGGTCAGCACTGGCAGGAGGCGCATTACTTGGTCTTTCTGCTGCTGTTTTGATGCTATGTAGCGGAAAAATAGCCGGAATAAGCGGTATTATTGCTGGTTTATTAAATCCCCAACAGCACGACTCCAGCTGGAGAGCCGCTTTTTTGACTGGCATGGTAAGCAGCTTTTTAATTGTAGCGCCTTTCGGTTTTGAGCTGCCTGATACTAGTGGTCAATCTATTATTATCGTTTCTATAGCTGGTGTATTGGTTGGTTTTGGCACACGCCTGGGTAATGGCTGCACCAGCGGGCATGG
>DATCZZ010000196.1:0-3495 GCA_036525635.1 Psychromonas sp.
GAAATACATATCTATATGTAAAAAAGTTTCAACGGTCTAATAAAAAACTTACTTATACACCATAAAACAGATATAAATCAATTAGTTACTCAACATCTGATAATAAGAGAAAATTAATTCACTATTTTGAACAGAAGGTACAGATGATCATATTAAAAATGAATTTTGCTGTATCAATAATGGAAAGTTTTTGGATGCAGAATGGGGAAGTTGAAGTTATTCTGGGGTTGAGCGGTAAACTAGATTACCGCTCATACTGTTTACCGGGATAAGGCAGCCTGCTGCTCTAAATAAGCAAATGCAGTCAGCATAGCTTGATTTTGAAATTTCTTTAACCCTAAATCAATTACATCGGGTGTCACTTGGGCAAGCGATAACCCTTCTTTAATATAATGATTTGACAGCACATGGACTTGCAATTCCGTTATAAGTTGTAATGCACCTTCAATTTTAAAACTCAGAGGATTACCGGCATATTTTCCTTTTAAATCACGCTGCCTAATTACTACGGTATCTACCTGATAATCCTTCATTAATTGTGCAAACTCAAACTGAAACTTTTTAAGTGGATCGGTATTAATAGCATCGGGCAAAGTTAATTTAGCCACTCGTACTTTTGGAACATCATATAAACCATTTTTTAACTGCATGATGGCGATAATCGCTTCATTACCAGTTAGCTCTACTCCGCAAACGCGCATTGTTCTTTCCTTCTTTATTTCTGAGATGTTTTTTATCTAGTTTAATAGCCGATAGCAATCAATTCTGCTCAATTTAGCCGCTTAAAATGAACGATAACTTCGTTGTTTTCAATCACACAGGCGAGCTATTTAAACATTACCACTAGAAAAGCCTTAATCTTCGATTCAGGCTTTTCTTAATTTAGCAGCTTAGTTAAGATTATTATGCAGCTTAAGATTAATCATTCGAATGGTTGCTCCTATACCGGCTAATACCTGATTGGTATTCACGCCTCGGGTGGTATATTGGTTGTTGCCGTCGGACCAGGTGATAGTACACTCCGTCAGTGCACTGGTTTTTCCGCCTGGCGGAATACGCAGCTGATAGTCAATTAGCTCTGGGAAAACAAAGGTTTTTTTGTCTAGCACCTTCTTCATTGCAGCTATAAATGCATCAAAGCCACCATTACCACTGCCACTGGTCTTATAAATTTTATCATTGACCCGTACACGAATACTGACCGTGGATTCGAGTTCCAGACCCGAATTAATTGAGCAGTTTAAGAGTTCAACATAGTTGTACTCATTGCGCTCTAAAAGATCGGCAATAATAAAGGGCAAATCGTCAGCGCTAATACTGGCTTTTTGATCGGCTAGTCTGACAATACGTTTTAACAATTTTTGCTGCTGTTCAGCATCGAGTTCAATATCCATCGCCTCTAGATTTTTAGCAAGTGAGGCTTTCCCGCTCATCTTACCTAATGCGTAACTGCGTGAACGGGCAAAACGCTCAGGCGTTAATGCCGAGATATATAACCCCCCTTTTCTATCACCATCTGCGTGGATGCCGCTTGTCTGCGTGAATACGTCAGCACCAACAATAGGCGTATTATCGGCAACACGTTTACCGGAAAAGTTTTCTACCAGGCGGCTCAAGTTATGAATTTCACGTTCATCAATATTGACAGTCTTGCCAAGTTTATCCTGTAAAACAACCGCTACTTCAGATAAAGAGGCGTTACCTGCACGCTCGCCTAAACAGTTAATTGTGCAGTGTATAGATGATACGCCGGCTTTCACAGCATACATGGCATTAGCCGTTGCCAGACCATAATCATTGTGAGGATGAAAATCAAAGTTCAAATTCGGGAATCGTCCTATCATGTCCGTTAAACTGGCAAACACCTCATCGGGAGACATTACGCCTAATGTATCGGGTAACATAAAATGCACTATGCCTGCACCCTGCAGTTTTTCGATCAGTTGATAAACATAGTCAGGACTGTCTTTATAACCGTTAGACCAGTCTTCAAGATAGATATTGACCCGCAAACCCTGTTGCTGTGCGTAGTTAACGGTTTGCTTGATGTCAGCAACATGCTCATCAAGTGTTTTACGCAACTGTTCACTGCAATGTTTTAAGCTGCCTTTGGCGAGAAGATTTAACACTTTTCCGCCTGTATCCATTATCCAGTCAACACTTAATTTATGATCGACAAAACCCAGCACTTCAATTTTTTCAAGAAAACCTTCACGACTTGCCCAGCTATTAAGTTTAGTGACTGCATCTTTTTCACCTTCAGAAACACGCGCTGAAGCGACTTCAATACGGTCAATTTTTAATTTCTGCAGTAACGCCTTAGCAAGACTTACTTTTTCAGCAGGAGCAAAAGAAACAGCTTGTGTCTGCTCTCCATCACGTAATGTTGTATCCATTAACTGAACAACGTTTTCTCGGGTCATTCCCTCACTCCATTCATTTTTAGACAGTAGAAGATTAATTCTATCGCAGGTAATACTCAAAGAGATAATGAAGTGATCAATATTAGGAAATAAAAATCAACACTAACAAGGCCCAAGTTGCAGAAGATAATTATTACCACTTCAAAACTTGCAACGCCGTTAGAGATAATTTTACCCCGTAAGCATGATCACCTTTTTTCTTTTTTGGCTTAACATAAAAACTTATTTGATTAAAAAAATGGTTTAATCAGATAGATTTTTATAAAAAAGGCGCAACCAGTGCGCCTTTTAATTTATCTCATTTTATCTACAAGATAAAAATGATTATTTCCATAACCATGGTAAAGCTTGTTTCTGTTTTTCTTCAAAGGCGGTAATTTTATCTTCGTGTTTTAATGTCCACGCGATATCATCAAGACCTTCAAGTAAAGACTGTTTACGAAATGGATCAACTTCAAAGTTGATTTCAATGCCGCCAGGTGTTGTTACTTTTTGTGCTGCAAGATCTACGGTAAACTTCACACCTTCATTTGCTGCGATTTCAGCCATCAAAGCCGCAAGTTCATCTTTGCTTACTTTAATAGGTAAAATGCTGTTTTTGAAGCAGTTGCTGTAGAAGATATCAGCAAAACTTGTGGAAATAATAGTATTAAAACCGTAATCCGCGATCGCCCAAGGAGCATGTTCCCGTGATGAGCCACAACCAAAGTTTTCACCCGCTACTAATATCTTAGCGCCTTGAAAAGCTGGTTTATTAAGCTCAAAATCAGGGTTTGGTGTAACGTTATCAGCAAGGAAACGCCAGTTATGAAACAGGTGAATACCAAAACCAGTACGCTCTACCTTTTTCATAAAGTTTTTCGGGATGATTTGGTCCGTATCAACGTTACTGCGATCCATCAATGCCGCAATGCTAGTATGTTTTTTATAAGCTTCCATTATCTCGCCCCTATTTCCAATCTCGAATATCTACAAAGTGGCCTTCAATTGAAGCTGCCGCTGCCATCGCTGGTGATACAAGGTGAGTACGACCACCTTTACCTTGACGACCTTCGAAATTACGGTTTGATGT
>DATCZZ010000197.1:0-3625 GCA_036525635.1 Psychromonas sp.
TTTCAGTTGTCGGTGAGACCTGCCCTTTGGTCATCCCATAAATATGGTTATCCATGACGATCAGGGTCATATCTACATTGCGCCTGCAGGTATGGATAAAGTGGTTAGTGCCGATAGAAAAGCAGTCTCCATCTCCGCTGACCGCTAATACAGTAAGTTCAGGACGTGCGGTTTTTAAGCCGGTAGCAATGGCCAGTGCTCGTCCATGAATGCCATGGAAACCATAAACAGAGGTGTAAGCCGGCAAACGCGATGAACAGCCGATGCCGGAAACGATCGCTACCTGCTCGCGGGCTAATTCAAGCTGTGCTAAACCTTTGCTGAGTGAATTTAAAACACTGTGATCTCCACAGCCGACACACCAAATGGGTTTTTGTTGCGATTTATAAAAGCGCGGATTCTCTTTAGTCATCTCCCCTCTCCCCGTGGTTATTATCTGCGAGTAGTTGCTCTATAAACAGCACTATCTCTGCGCTGCAAAATGGTACCGGCCCCGGGTTAGCATAGGAGTGTAATTGGCTTGAAAAGTCAGGTTGGTAAAAGAGCAAAGATGCAAGATAATGGAACAATTGCGCGCCATGATTCTGCTCAATGACAATTACATGACTGGCTCCTGCCAGCTCTCGTTGCAGTTCTTTTACTGGCAGAGGAGCCAGCAAACGCAGGGTGATCAGTGAAACATTTATACCTTTCTTTATTAAGCGCATTAAAGCATCAAAAATAATTGCACGGATTGAACCAAAACAGATAATTTTCAGCTCACCGGCAAAATCGACCTGTCCCCAATGTTGCCCATAATCATATTGTTGTAGTTTGCGCAGGCGTTTGTCCAGTTGCAGCTGCTGCATATTCGCTGATGCACAGGGTAGCCCCTGCTCATCATGGGTTAGGCCATCGGCCGTATACATACCATTGGCCATGCCGGGAATGGACATCGGAGAAATGCCACTTTCCGTATTCAGATAGCGCTGATAGTTTTCATCGGGTTGCGCGGTTTCACGTTGTGCCCTGCCCTCAAAAAAGCGTGGTTTTTCAGCAGCGATAATGGAATGGCCAATAAATTGATCGGATAACATAATGACCGGACATTGTAATTGCTCCGCTAAATAAACTGACCAGCCACTGGTAAAAGCACAATCTGAGATAGCCATTGGTGCCGTGACAATATGCGGCGCATCACCATGCATTCCAAAAAGTGCCAGATTTAAATCGCTCTGCTCTGATTTTGTCGGGATACCTGTAGAGGGCCCACCACGATTCACATTAACCACCAGCGCGGGAATTTCACTGGCGACCGCCAGACCCAATGCTTCCGACATTAAAGATAAGCCCGGCCCGGAGGTTGCGGTTAACGCTGGAACACCGCCATAGGAAGCGCCAATAACCATGTTGATTGACGCCAGTTCATCTTCGGCTTGTATCAGCGTCCCTCCGACTTTATTTAAATTGATAGCCAGCCACTCCAGCAGATCGGTTGCGGGTGTGATTGGGTAAGCGGCCACAAAACGAATACCGGCTTTTAAAGCGCCAAGGCCAATTAGCTGATTGCCAGTGTATAACCAATCGGTTTTTACTGGAGAGTGACAATTTATCCGTGCTGACCAGATCAACGGTAATTGATATTTATAACCTGTTTCTATACCAGTAATTGCCGCATCGATAAGTTCAGTCTGTTTACCCTGAAACTGCTGTTGGGTTATTGTTATTAAGGAGGAGACAGGTAAACCTATTAGTTGTGCCAGTATGCCGGTGCTGATCATATTTACACTCGTTTTCAACTCTTTAGCTAACTGAGTTAAGGGTAATGGGAAAACTTGTGCGGCACTTTTTCGGATAACCTCTGGGATTTCATCATTCGCTTGTTCACATATAATCAAGGTCTCATTATTAAATCTAAGCTCATCAATAAAGGGGGTGATAATTTTCCAATCCATCACCAGCATTAAATGAAAACAATCACCAACACATTCAACATGCTGGCAAGACAAGCGCAGCATGGCAGAAGATTCACCTCCTCGGATCTGTGGTCCAAAACTTTTTTTAAGTAAACCATAATAGCCGATCTGCGCTGCTGTTTTTAACAACAATTCCCCCGCAGCAATTGCGCCGGAACCTCCCGGGCCAGTGATAACCAGTGAAATATCTTGAGTTTCCATCTTCCACCGCCTTGCAGTAGACTTAAGTTAATAAAGCAAGCAGCACACAATGAGTTCAGCCGTGATGCTTCGCAAATTTATAAGTTAAGAATAGCAGTGGGAAAGGGAAAAGCGTAATAATAGCAATCCGCATAATGCTTGTTTTACGGTTAAACTTATTGTACTAATTAACCTGACGTGATGGTTGGGTAGCCATTGAAAAGTTTGCAAAAATGAAACAAAGTTGGTTTGAACAATACCTCCCACTACAAAACGGGGTTGCTTCTCTAACTGGATAAAGGGCGTCGTTAAACACGTTACAGGAGATGTGATCGCCATTGACGGCAAATGTCTCAGACGTTCTCATGATAATCAATTAACACTCGGACAAGTAAAGTTGAGTCAATTACGCCACTGAAATTACTGCACTGCCGGCGCAGTTAGAAAACCTAGATATTACTGGGTGTATTATCACAACAGATGCATTAAACACTCAAAAAACTCAGCGAACATGATTGTGAGTAAAGGTGGTGATTATTTAACCGCACTTAAAGGCAATCAAAGCACTTTGCATAATGATGTTATCTTATTCTTTTATCCCACAAAGTTATACCGGAAAACTGAATGTTCATACAACGATTGATTCAGATAGTGGGAAATAGAAGAGCGTGAAGTGGCCTGCTGCAATCAAATTGATTGGCTAACTAAAGCGCACTCATATCCACACCTTGCAAGCATTATTAAAGTTAAAGTGAAATCCAAAAGATATCATAAAAAAACGGTTAGAAGAAACCCGATATTTTATGAGCAGTGTTAAGCATAATGATGCAGAAAAATATGCTCATTATGTTAAGGCTCATTGGGGATTTACATTGGATACCAGATACGGCTTTTAATGAAGACCAGTGCCGTATTCAAATAGGATGTGCCGATCATAATATGGTGATATTACAGCATATCACTTTAAATTTACTGAAATCGGAAACAAAAAATTAAAGTGGGTATTAAAATTAAGCACCAAATGGCTGATTGTGATAATGATTACTTGCTTAAAATCCTGCAAATATTTTAATGCGATTGCCCTATGATATTTGAAATTATATATGGCTCTTAAGTTGCAAATAAAAAAACCTTTGCAACACTTGATTTGAATAGTCGTGCTGTAAACCTATTTTGTATGATCTATTTCAGCATTTTAGCGCTGCCAATTATCAGCTCAATGCAAAATGTCCAGGCTTAATATCACTTATTAGCCTGCTTTTTCTTTTGAATATGTTGAGTTCTTAAATTAGGTAGAAATGATTATTCAAGTACATTTTCTCCTGTTTTTTTAGTTAGCTATTAGGATGAAGTATTAACTTAACAAATTAATACCGGCAACTGAGAAATTAGTAGGTGATTACAAGGTAGTGACCAAATTAATAGTAGGGATGTTTATATTTCACTTCATTATATTGGGATGTAATTATGCAATACTTCAAAAAAGGACT
>DATCZZ010000198.1:0-2879 GCA_036525635.1 Psychromonas sp.
CAAAACATTGTGGGCTGAGATGATCGAGGAAGCTAGCGAAAAAGCCAAGAAAGAGATGGGGGTTAAGTTTGTCACCGTTGAAAAACAGCCATTTATTGATGCGGTAAAACCAATGCATGATGAAGCATTGAATAATCCAGCTATCAGTGAATATGTGAAAGGTATTGACGCATTAGCGACTAAGTAATTTTAATTAAAAGGGTACGAGTGTGCCCTTTTGCCAGCTTACGGGGTGCGCCTTGATAAATCATGGCCGCGATGCTTAGTCTTTATGAGTGATTGGTTGACCAGTGTGTTGACCTGTTATCCATAAATGTTATGCTCCTTGTTAGGTATACCAATAAATAGAAGATTATTATGAATGTAACTGCAACTCCTCGAAAACGCCTTTACCAAGAGATTGGCCAGGGTTTAAAAGATCGCATCGTTAGTGGCGAATTTGCTGTCGGTGATCGCCTTCCGCCGGAAAGAGAAATTGCTGCGCAGTGCCAAGTGAGTCGTTCTGTGGTGCGGGAAGCTTTGATTATGTTGGAATTACAAGATGTAGTGGAAGTAAGAAAGGGCTCGGGTGTCTATATTATTAATCTACCCAGAGAAGAGGTTGATACAAAAACCTCTGCCACTGAGTCTGATGATGCAGGCCCCTTTGAAATGTTACAGGCGCGGCAATTACTAGAAAGCCATGTGGCAGAATTTGCAGCAACGCAAGTCACAAAAAATGATATTTCACGTTTGCGCAAAGCGTTACAAATGGAGTACCTGCATTTTGAAGACGAGAGCTTAGATTATGATGGTGATGAAATGTTTCATATGGCTATTGCTGAAGCCACCCAAAATAACGTGCTGGCGGATATGGTTAGAGATTTGTGGAACCGTCGACAAAACAGTGCGATGTGGCGTCAATTACATGCGCGTATTACCAATCAAGATTATCGTAAGGGTTGGCTAGAAGATCATAAAAAAATATTGCAGGCTTTACAGCACCGAAACCCCGCTGAAGCAAGAGATGCGATGTGGCAACATTTGGAAAATGTTAAGCAAACATTACTGGAACTGTCGGATGTTGATGATCCTCAATTTGATGGGTTTTTATTCAGCAGTAATCCTGTGATCGCGGTGGTTTAGCGATCTATCTAACAAAAACGATTTAAGCCGATAAATCACGGCAGATTGATATTAACTTAATTTAACTTAACTTAGCTGTTATAAGGTGAAATGTATGGAACAGACATGGCGTTGGTATGGCCCGAATGATCCCGTGTCGCTTGATGATATTCGTCAGGCGGGAGCAACAGGTATCGTAACCGCACTGCATCATATTAAAAATGGTGAAGTGTGGAGTAAAGAAGAAATTGCAATCCGCAAGGCGTTAATTGAGGCGAAGGGGCTCACCTGGTCGGTCGTTGAAAGTGTGCCTGTGCATGAAGAGATAAAAACGCGTACGGGTGATTATGCAAAGTGGATTGAAAACTATAAGCAATCTTTGGCGAATCTTGCTGAATGCGGTATCGATACGGTTTGTTATAATTTTATGCCTGTTTTAGATTGGACTCGCACTGATCTTGAGTTTGAACTACCCGATGGCTCTAAAGCGCTGAGATTTGATCAAACCGCTTTTGCTGCCTTCGAACTGCATATTTTAAAACGTCCGGGTGCCGAAATTGTTTATTCTGAAGATGAACAGAAACAGGCAAAAGAATACTTTGATAATATGTCGCCTGCACAGATTGAAAAGCTGACGGCTAACATTATAGCCGGGCTGCCTGGCGCTGAAGAGGGCTATACATTAGAGGCCTTCCAGGCACAGCTGGATCGTTATAAAGGCATTGATAAAGATAAACTGCGTGAAAATATGGCGGCCTTTCTGCGCGAGCTGATGCCTGTTTGTGAAGCTCACGGTCTGAAACTGGCCGTTCATCCGGACGATCCACCACGTCCAATCCTTGGCTTGCCGCGTATTGTTTCAACTATTGAGGATGTTGACTGGTTGACCAATGCTGTTCCCAGTAAAATGAACGGTATTACCATGTGTACCGGCTCTTATGGTGTCCGTGGCGACAATGATCTTGTTAATATGATCAAGCAGCATGGCGATCGTATCTACTTCACCCATTTACGTTCTACACAACGCGAAGAAAATCCTAAAAACTTCCATGAAGCGGCGCATTTAGAAGGTGACGTTGACATGTATAGCGTGGTATTGGAAATTCTCAAGCAGGAGCAAAAGCGTAAAGAGAATGGCGATCTGCGCCTCATTCCGATGCGCCCGGATCATGGGCATCAGATACTCGATGACCTGAAAAAGAAAACCAATCCAGGTTATTCGGCGATTGGACGTCTGAAAGGTTTAGCTGAAGTTCGGGGGATGGAAGTTGCATTAAAACGCGCCTTTTTTAGTCGCTAAAAAGGGATCTCATGCTTTCCATGACATTCAATTAACGTTATTTTCAGGTTTTCCCCATTTTGCAGGGGAAAGGGCCTCATGATGATTCCGTGACCAGCAATGTTCTTGAGAAAAAGCCGTTAGTAGATTTTTTGCTAGCGGCTAGGAGATTCGAATTGATGAAAACATATCCATAAATATCTTTCATCTGCGCAATTATTATCCTTATAAACAATACGTAAATTTATATACATCAGATATAAAAAATAAGAGATTTTCCATGTCCAAATTATTTTTCAACGAACGAAAAACACTGGTCAGCGATGCAATCGATGGCCTTATCTACAGTAACCAGCATGATAACTTAACCCGCTTAAATATTGATGAACATATCCGTGTTGTCCTTAGAAAGGATTGGGATAAAAGCAAGGTTGCCATTATCTCCGGCGGCGGCGCAGGCCATGAGCCGGCACATGCCGGATTTGTCGGTGAAGGG
>DATCZZ010000199.1:0-6713 GCA_036525635.1 Psychromonas sp.
GCAGTTGACCGCAATGCGGGCAGGGTTCATACCAAGCGGAGATGCTGACCTGGCGATGACAATGTTGGCAAATTCCCTTGGCAAGCTTCTCCTCAATCAGCAGTTTCGCGCCTTCAGCGATGCTGTTTTGCGCTGCCGCAGTAAAACAAAAAAACAGCGCCGACTTCTCTATTCCGGCCAATACCCCGATCTCTAATGTAATTTTAGTCACCTTTTTAAATTTATGCGTGACGGCATGCTCTTCCAGCAGTTCAATAATGCTTTCGGCAATAGACAGTTCATGCATCTGCTTTATCTTCCGGGCTATGCACCCATTGCTGCAGTAATTGCAGCGGATTTTGACAAGACAGCAGCTCCTTTAAAAAATGCGCGGCGAGAGCCATGTTTTCTTGCGCCTGTTCTGACAACGGAGCGCCGAGTTCAAAAGAGTAGCCGCGGACACTCAATAGAAAAGCGGGCGGGCATGGCTTATTTTGTGTTTTTGCATAGATTGCCATTAATGCGCCCGGGCTTAATGCATGCGTGGTATAACTAAGCTCCTTTTCTGCGCTAACAGGTTCAATCTGCAAGGCTCTCGCTCCTTGATACCTGGCATCGATAAAAACAATGCAGGCATTATCGGTAATATCGCAGACATGCTCCGGCTGCAGCTGAAAATCTTCTATCAGTTGAATATTTTCCAGAGCAGACTGAGCTATAAACTCTTCAATGAATTGATGCAGCGCGGGGCCGATGGCATCATCTCCGCGACTTGGATTGCCCCAGGTAAACAGGTTTAAAGCTGGCCGACACGTTTTTTCCATCACTGCCTCTTTTCAGAACATAACTGTCTATTTTCTTATGCCATAGTTATCACCGCAGAGTACCGTCGCTATCTTTACTCAACTGGCTGATAAGTTCGCCGCTTTGCAGACGGCGCATTTCAACTTTTAGCGGCATTTTGCCGATCGCATGAGTCGCACAGGATAAACAGGGATCATAAGCACGAATTGCAACTTCTATATTGTTTAAAACCGCTTCGCTGATCTCCCTGCCGTTAATCTGCTCACTGCACACGGTGCGGATTGATTCATTTAATGCTGTATTGTTATGGGTCGTCGCGACAATAAGATTGGCTTTGGTGATAAGATCATCTTCACCCACCTGGTAATGATGAAACAGCGTACCGCGCGGCGCTTCAACCACGCCTATCCCTTCACTCCGGCGTTTGCCCTGAACAATAAGCTCTTTTCCGGTAATCATGGGATCGCCAAGGAGCTGTTTTATTTTTTCAGCGGAAAAAAGCACTTCTATCATGCGTGCCCAATGATAGGCTAATGTTGAATGCACCGGCTCTTTGCCGCCATAAGCGACAAATTCCTGACGTGCGATTTCAGCCAGCGGCGTCGGGATATAATCACAATTATTGATCCGCGCTAACGGACCGGTGCGGTACCAGCCGGATTCTTTGCCCATGGCTTTAATAAAAGGGAACTTCATATAGGTCCATGATTTGACCTCTTCCTGGATCAGATTCTGGTAATCGCAATAATCCTGCTGATCAAAGAGCAGATTACCGCTGCTATCCTTTAACCTTAACTTGCCGTGGTAAAGATCCAGCTCACCGTCTGCGCCGACTAAGCTTAAATAATTGGATCTCAAGCCGGCAAAGTTTTTGTGGAAAGGCTCATTGGCAAGGTAACAATCTCTAGCAGTTTTAACCGCGCACTCTGCCCATGCGATGATCTGCTCAATGTCGGCTAGAAGGTAGTTTTTGTCCTCGTAACTTAACGGCTTATTCATTCCGCCCGGGATACAGCCTGTACCATGAATGCGTTTACCACAAATGACTCGGATCACCTCTTGGCCATATTTCCTCAGCTTCACCCCCTGCATAGCGAGCTCCGGATATTTTTCAATCACACCGATGATATTTCGGCTGGTTATATCACTTTCAAAACCAAACAGTAAATCGGGAGAGCAGAGATGGAAAAAATGCAGGGCATGGGATTGTAATGTTTGCCCGTAATGCAGCAGCAGCCTTAATTTATAGGCGGTTTCGGTGAGCTCCGTGACCCCGCTGATCATATCAATCGCCTTACCGGCGGCAATATGGTGGCTCACCGGGCAGATGCCGCAGAGCCGCTGAACCAAAATGGGAATCTCCCAATAGGGGCGTCCCTGAATAAAACGTTCAAATCCGCGAAATTCTGCAATATGCAGACGACACTGCTGCACCTGGTTATTATCATCAACGAGCAGTGTCACCTTACCGTGCCCCTCCACCCTTGATACAGGTTCAATCACAAAACGGTTCAGGTTTATGCTGTTTTCTGCTGCTTCTAATGAATGCGTCATAGCGTTGTCCATCAATCAAAGTGTAACAGGTCATAGGGTAATTCCGGCTCTTTGCCGTCCAGCAGATCATTGAGTATTTTCCAGAATGCATCGGCAGGAGGCGGGCAACCGGGCAGAAAATAATCGACTTTAATCACTTCATGAATGGGGTAAACTTTTTCGAGCAGATAGGGAAGCTCCTTATCAATAGGTATCTTTGGGTTCACCACACCAATGCCGTTAAGATAAGCTTCATCTAAACAATCCTTCACATCAATATTGTTGCGCAGCGAAGGCACGCCGCCGTTAATAGCACAGGAGCCCACCGCAATAATAATTTTACAACACGCCCGGAATTGTCTCAGGACTGTAATATTTTCAGTATTGCAGACCCCGCCTTCAATTAACCCCAGATCACAATCCGGCGCGCAACTTTTTATATCGTTAAGCGGGGATCTGCTCAGTTCAACCCGCTCAAGCAGCTCAATAATGCGTTCATCCATATCGAGAAAGGACATATGACATCCGAAACATCCGGCTAAAGAGCAGGTTGCCAGTTTAAGTTTTTTCTTTGGCTGGAGCTCAGGCTCAGCAGCCTGCATCTGACTTTTTGCTTTTATCAAACTGTCGGGGCGGAGATTGCCGACATCGCGAATCGAGTGCTGGTCGTAAATTCGCTGACCGATCGGGGTTTTAAAACCTTCCCCTTTAATGATAATACAGCCGACCGGACAGATATGGGCTGATTTATCCGTAACCTTCATTGTAGTGTCTTTTAAATGTCCGCTTTTTGAATTAATCGCCAGCCTTTTGTTAATGCTTCGGCCGGCAATGGTAAATATATCTTTTTTATCAACTTCTCTGCTTGCTCTTATGCACAGCTCGCAAAAAATACAGCGGTTCAGATCGAGCATCAAATCTGGGTGACTGGCGTCAACATTTCTTTTTGCGTTAAACTGCGGGAAATGCAGATCCGTTACCCCTAAATCATAGGCTAAAGCCTGCAATTGACAGTTGCCGCTGCGCTCACAAAAGGGGCAGTAATGATTGCCTTCGACAAACAGCATCTGCACCAGCGTGCGTCTCATAACAGTGAGTTCACGCGTTTCATTTTTGACCTGCATATCCTGCTGTGCCAGAGTGCAGCAGGATGACTTTTTGCGGCCATTAATATCGCAGGTACAGAGTTTACAACTGCCGTTTGGGGTAAATTCCGGATTAAAACATAGATGCGGAATATAGATATTGGCTTTTATCGCCGCCTGCATAACGGTTTCTCCCTCTATAAAAGGGATCTCCCGGCCATCAATAGTGAATGTTTTGCTCTGCTTGCTCATAACCATCAACAACCTTATGAATTGCTCTCTATGTTAACAATATCAATCGCGCGCTGAATCGATTTTTCCACATCAAAGGAGGGCTGATACTCTTTATCGCTCATGCGTTTGACAAAATACTCCGGAAATTTTTCCAATGTTTCCAGCAGGGGCCTGGCCGCTCTTTGTCCCAATCCGCAATGACTCATTTCGTTCATCACATGGTTAAGCTGTTTTATGCTGTCCAGATCCAGTCTGGCGCCTTGTCCGGTGGCAACTTTATCAGCCAAATCACACATCAGTTTGGTGCCCACCCGGCAGGGCGTGCAGAAGCCGCAACTTTCATGCATAAAAAAATGGGTAAAGTTAAGCGCATTTTCCAGGATATCTCGGCTTTGCTTAAACACCATAAAAGAGCCGCCTGTATTGAGATCATCAAATGAAATTACCCGGTTAAATTCTGCGGGGGTGATCAAAGTACCTGAGGGACCGCCAACCTGTACTGCCTGGACAGCTTGTGCGCCGCATAAATTGAGCACATTTTTCACCGGCAGCCCGAGGGGGATCTCGTAAATTCCTGCTTTTTCCACATCACCACTGATGCTTAAAATTTTACAACCGCTGAAGCCGGCAAGGCCCTGCGCTGCAAAATTTTCTGCGCCTTTTTCTATAATAAGCGCGGCATAACAAAAGGTTTCCACATTGTTGATCACTGTCGGTTTACCTAAGTAACCGTGCGTCACCGGGAAGGGCGGGCGGATGCGCGGGATGGCCCGTCTGCCCTCAAGAGATTCCAGCAAAGCCGATTCTTCACCGCAGACATAGGATCCTGCACCCATAAATATTTCAATATCAAAGCTCAGCTCACTATTTAAAATATGCGCGCCTAATAAGTTTGCCGCACGGCGTTTCTGCAACGTCTCCTGGAGTTTTTTATAGAGGTGAAGATATTCATAACGCAGATAAATAACGCCTTTCTGAGCGCCAATAACATAGGCGCAAAGGGTCATTCCCTCAATTAACTGATCCGCATAACTGTTCAATAAGACGCGATCTTTAAAGGTACCGGGTTCGCCTTCATCGGCATTACATACCACATAGCGCTCACTATCGGCGCATAACAGGCAGGATTTCCATTTCGCAGCGGTTTTGAAACCGGCACCGCCGCAGCCGCGCAGCCCCGACTTGTCAATTTCGGCAAGGCTGTCGTGAGGATCTGCTGCCAGTGCTTTTTTCAGGGCCTCACCGGGCTTGGTTTCCGCATTGAGCAAAACCCCTTTGCTTTGGATATTATCTGTTACATCAAACCATGCCTTTGGCCACTCTTCAACGGCGATATTTGCCTCAATTTTATCGGCAATCTGATCGACTCTTTTCCTGGTTAAGCCGGTCAATGCGAAACCGTTAACCAATGCCGCAGGACCATGATCGCTCATGCCCGTACAGGAGGTGTTGGCTACCGTTACTCGTCCGTCTGCTCGCGGCTGATTCAATTCAACATTCAGTTTTTCACAGAGATAAGCGGTTATTTCATTTTTACCCGACATATGATCGATGATGCTGTCGCTGAGGTAGATATCGTAATCTCCTCTGGGGCGGTAATGGAGAAAGTAATAAAACTCGATCAGCGCCCTGATTTTAGGAATTGATATTGTCAATGCAGAGGACAGCTGCTGGATAGCCTGTTCAGGAATATGTGAGTAGGAAAACTGGATATTACGCAGTATTTGTAACAGATAAGTGGCATCGCCCCGATAGGTTTTAACTTGCTCATGGATCAGCGCGGCAAGCGGTTTATTCATCATTAAACGCTCCTAATTAGTTATCAGCACAGCACTATCAATTTAACGATTAACGCCTTTATTGCTGGCAAATGGGAGTGCGTTTAATCGCAGATAGTTAACTGATGTCACTCCTTTAAAGGTAGACCAGATCCGTTATTTAACTTAATGAAACGCTGCAGATACCACTATAATGATAAAAACAGAATTAATTATTAGAAAATTGAATAACTTCAGGTGCAGGGTCTGTTGACCTTTTATTAAGCAAGGTGCGCATGTGCAACAGCGATATCAGATAAGTGTTCAGGGCAGGGTACAAGGTGTCGGTTTCAGACCTTTTGTTGCAGTGACTGCTGCCAGGTTAAGCCTGTCCGGTTGGGTGCGTAATATCAGGCAGTCGGTATTAATTGAAATAGAGGGTGAACCTGCACAAACAGAAACCTTTTTGCGGCAGCTACAGTCGGAAACGCCGCCACTGGCAAAAATTGAGCAGCTTACTTGCAAACAGGTAGACCACAAAGGTGAACCTGGATTCTCTATTTTAGAGAGCTGCGGACAGAATGATGGCGCGGTGAGTATTTCGCCGGACATCGGAATCTGTGAAAACTGCCAAAAAGAGCTGTTTTCCAAGAACAATAGACGTTATCGCTACCCCTTTATCAGCTGTACCCAATGCGGCCCCCGCTACAGTATTCTCAGAAAATTACCCTTTGATCGCGAACATACCACCTTAAATGCTTTTCCTATGTGCGAGGATTGTTTAAAAGAGTATAAAAATACGACGGATCGGCGTTTTCATGCGCAGGGAATTAACTGCGCTAAATGCGGTCCGCAGGTAAGTTATGTCAACCAGCATGGGGAAATGCTTGCTGAAAAGGAAGCGGCATTAACCCTGGCCATTGCCGCTCTGCAGGCGGGTAAGATCCTTGCGGTGAAAGGGTTAACCGGCTTTCATATCATCGCCGATGCATGCAATCATGAAACGGTTTTACGGCTGCGGGCGAGAAAGCAGCGTCCTGCTAAACCCTTTGCCCTCATGTATCCGCAACTATCACTGCTCGAAGCTGACTGCGTGCTAGGTGAGCAAGAGAAGTTGCTGCTGTGCAGTGCGGTTGCGCCGATTGTCTTGCTGGAAAACAGACACTGCAATCACTCTCTCAGCCCGGCCATCGCGCCGGATAACCCTTATCTTGGGGTTATGTTAGCCTATACTCCCCTGCATCAGCTTATCTGCCGGGCGATTAACAAACCGCTGGTTGTGACCAGTGCCAATCGCAGTGGCGAGCCGGTCTGCTGCGAT
>DATCZZ010000200.1:0-12059 GCA_036525635.1 Psychromonas sp.
TTTTACTATATCACGCATTTTTTCAGCCAACACTGTACCGCCAGGTTCGCGTGTGTAGACAACGTTTTCAGCAGGCATATTCTGTAATGACAGCCATTTTTTGATATAAGCGGTAGCGGTACTTTTTCCTGCGCCTTCAAGACCTTCTATCACAATAAATTTACTTGCCAACTTTTCTGCAGCTGACTTTGGTAATAGCGACATATAGTTATTTTCCTAAAATATATTTTTGCACAGCTCTGTTGTGCTCTTTAAGACTCTTAGAGAAATGAGAGGTGCCATCCCCTTTGCTCACGAAGTACAAATACCTTGTCGGTGCCGGGTGCAGGGTTGCATATAAAGCCGCTTCACTCGGCATCGCGATTGGTGTCGGCGGCAAGCCATTAATCCGGTAAGTGTTATAAGCGGTTTCCTCACGCAGGTCTTTACTGCGAATGCGCCCGTCATAACGCTCCCCCATGCCATAAATAACTGTTGGATCAGTCTGCAGGCGCATACCGGTACGCATACGATTCACAAATACCGATGCTATTTTATCGCGATCTGCAGATAACCCGCTCTCTTTTTCAACAATTGATGCAAGAATGAGTGCCTCATAGGGTGTTTTAAATGGCAGATCTTTATCCCTCTCTGCCCATAATTTTTCCACCACCAGCTGCTGGTGCAGGTAAGACTTTTCAATCAGCTGATAAGCACTCATACCGGCGCTGTAATGATAGGTTTCAGGAAATAACAGCCCTTCCAATTTTTTATGGGGGCTGCCAAGACGCACTAATATTTGCTCTTCGCTTTCCTGCAGCACTTCAATTAATGGCGCGTTTTTTAATATCTGCAGCCACTCTTTAAAGGTACTGCCTTCAACAAAGGTAATACTGAATTGATGCTCAATACCTTTATTAATCATGGTTAAGATATCATTTAAGCTAAAACCCTGTTCAAACTGGTAGGTACCTGATTTGATATGGGTTAATTCAGGATGTAATTTCCCCAGCACTTTCCACCAGCTCAGATCAGTCACAATTTCAGCCGTTAGCAAGGTATTGCCTAAACGGGAAAAATTACTGCCGCTATTAACCGTGAATAACATTGTTTGCTCAACGCGTGTTGTGTTTAGGTAACCATTTAATTTGTGCTGCACCCAAAAAACACTGCCTATCATCAGGAGCAGCAAAAAACAGAGGGTGAAGAGAATTTTTTTAGCCGGCATTAAGTACACTTCCTTTTTCTACCAGTGTCTGTAATTTTTTTATCTGCTCAAGAGCAGATTTTGCATAGCAATGCGATTGGTATTGAATGATCGGTACAATCCCTATCAAAGCATTGCTCAGGCACACGGCCTGTGCCTTTAATAGATCATTTGTTGTTATCTGCATTTCCGTGATCGGCTGTCCGGCTTGTGCAGATAACTCTATAATTTGCCGACGCTTGACACCCAGCACGCCGCAACCATCAAGTTTTGGTGTTATCCACTGATTATTCAAGTAAATAAAAATATTTGCACTGCAAGCTTCAATGACATACCCGTCATTATCACAAACAACGCCTTCCACTGCTCGCTGTAATTCCAGTTCATGTTTAATCAAGACCTGCTCTAACCGATTTAACGTTTTTAAACCAGCCAATTGCCTGTTAATCGCTAATTGCTGCTTACATTGAATCACTTTTAATCCCTGCGTCTGCCATTGTTGATAAAACTCAGGGTAAGGATGGACTGATAGAATACGTTGCGGTGCGTGGCAGCCTTGGGTGCTATAACCCCGTCCACCAGAGCCGCGCGTTAAAATAATTTTAATAACGGCATATTGTTGCCCGGCAAGGCTCTTTGCCAGGGAGAGCAGTTCATCAGATAGTGTGGGCCAGTCAACGTCAGGGAAAAAAAGCTTTTCAGCACCTAATTGCAGTCTTTGCAGGTGATAATCCCACAACTGTGCAATACCGTGCTCAACTTTTATTGTTGAGAATAGGCCATCCCCGTAAGCTAAACCGCGGTCATTCGCCGCAATGGTTGTCGATTCTATTCCATTTATTAACATAAATTCAGTTCTATTAGCTATAAAAAAACCCGATCATAAAATCGGGTTTTTATTTTAACTTGATTTAAGGAGACTAGATACGTTTAAAGATCAACGAACCGTTTGTACCACCAAAACCAAATGAGTTTGATAACACATACTCAAGATTAGCAGGACGAGCCTGGCCATCTGTTACATAATCTAAATCACAGCCTTCACTTGGGTTGTCCAAATTAATAGTTGGTGGCGCAACTTGGTCTTTTAGTGCCAAAACACTGAAGATGGCTTCAATTGCACCCGCAGCCCCTAATAAATGGCCGGTCATCGATTTTGTCGAACTCATCATCACATCTTTTGCTGCATCGCCCCAAATCGTTTTTACAGCTTGGGTTTCAGCGATATCGCCAGCAGGTGTAGAGGTACCATGCGCATTAATATATTGAATATCCTTTGCTTCAATTTTTGCATCTTTAATTGCATTTCTCATTGAAGCAGCAGCGCCTGCACCATCAGCTGGTGGTGACGTCATGTGGTAAGCATCACCACTCATACCAAAGCCGACGAATTCAGCATAAATTTTCGCGCCACGCGCTTTGGCATGTTCATATTCTTCTAAAACTAACACCCCGGCACCGTCACCAAGTACAAAACCATCACGGTCTTTATCCCAAGGACGGCTTGCCGTTTGCGGAGAATCATTACGAGTTGATAAAGCACGTGCAGCACCAAACCCGCCCATACCTAATTCTGTTGACGCTTTTTCTGCCCCGCCAACTAACATAACATCAGCCTCTCCGTATTGAATCATACGCGCACCCAAACCGATACTGTGTGTTCCGGTTGTACATGCTGTGGTCACGGCAATGTTCGGCCCCTTTAGGCCTTTATTGATTGATACATGCCCTGAAATCATATTGATAATGGTTGAAGGTACAAAAAACGGACTTATTTTACGCGGTCCACTTTTAGCAAAACTGTCTTTATTTTGTTCAATTAACCCTAAACCGCCAATACCTGAACCGATAGAAACACCAATACGATCTGCATTTTCTTCCGTTACAACAATACCAGAATCCTGAAATGCCTGGTCGGCAGCTGCAACACCATATTGAATAAATAGATCCATTTTGCGTGCTTCTTTACGCGGCATGTATTCTTCAACATTAAAATCTTTAATCAAACCTGCAAATTTTGTGGAAAACAGCTCAGTATCAAAATGCTCAATATTTGAGATTCCACTTTGCCCTGATTTAACACTTTCCCAAGACTGTTCAACCGTGTTACCTACCGGTGAGATCATCCCCAAACCGGTAATAACGACTCTTCGCTTTGACATTACAACTTCTCCTGATACATATAAATTAGACTAAATAAATATTCATCCAAAATAATCGGCAGTATATTTAAGTGCTTATTTAGTTAGTATAATCGTCTCTTTTAATACACTTTAATAAATACAAAAGGCGGTCTTCTGACCGCCTTTTGAAATATTTTATCATTTAGAAATAATGATTAACCGTTATTGATAACGTAATCGATAGCTGATTGAACAGTTGTAATTTTCTCAGCTTCTTCATCAGGGATTTCTGTATCGAACTCTTCTTCAAGAGCCATTACAAGCTCAACGGTATCTAAAGAATCTGCACCTAGATCGTCAACGAAAGAAGCTTCGTTTTTAACTTCGTCTAGTTGAACACCAAGTTGTTCAACGATGATGTTTCTTACGCGTTCTTCGATATTGCTCATATTTTATTTCCTTTGTGTATTACGCAATTGCGCTATTAGTAATAGTGTATGCTATTACGTTTAATTAAAAATAGTGTACCACTAGTCCAAACTTATTTTTTAGGATAGTAATCAAAATTTGATTAAATTCCCAATGTTTTTTAACTTTAAATCTAAATTAATGGTCAAAATCAGACCATGTACATACCGCCATTGACATGAATCGTCTCACCGTTTATATAAGCAGCACCCTCAGAAGCTAAAAATGCAACAGTTGCGGCAATCTCTTTAGGATCGCCAAGACGACCGGCAGGCACAGCAGATAGGGTCGAAGCACGCTGCTCATCGGTTAATGCTTTGGTCATATCCGTTTCAATAAAACCAGGTGCTACAGTGTTTACGGTAATACCACGACTTGCAACTTCACGTGCCAATGATTTAGTGAAACCAATCACACCCGCCTTCGCAGCGGCATAATTTGCCTGGCCAGCGTTACCCATGGTGCCGACAACTGAACCGACATTAATTATACGGCCTTCACGTTTTTTCATCATCGGGCGTAATACTGCTTTGCTCATTTTGAAAATAGGCGTCAGATTAGTCTCGATAATATCATTCCACTCATCATCTTTCATACGCATTAATAAATTATCACGCGTAATACCAGCGTTGTTAACTAGCACGTCCACTGCACCGTATTGTTTTTTAATAGTATCAAAAAGTGCTGTGATTGAATCGTTATCTGTCACATTTAAAACAAAACCTTTTCCGGCGTCACCAAGGTATTCACTGATCGCATTTGCACCCTTTTCACTGGTTGCAGTCCCCAAAACGGTTGCGCCTAATACAACAAAATGCTCTGCGATTGCACGGCCAATACCACGGCTGGCACCTGTTACTAATACAATTTTATCCTGCATGCTCATTCTTATTCTCCTTTAACTGCGATTAATGCACTTTCCAGTGTTGCACTATCATTAATAACTTCTGCCGTGAAACCTTTATCAATACGGCGAACCAAACCACTCAATACTTTACCAGGACCAACTTCCACTTGTATTGTGATATCGTCAGCAGCCATTTTTTCAATAATTTCAGTCCAGCGTACCGGGCAAAATAGTTGACGGACAAGGGCATCTTTAATTTTTTCAACATCCGTTTCGGCAACTACATCTACGTTATTAATCACGGCAATTTCAGGCGTATTAAAAGTAATAGATTGTAATGCAACGGCTAGTTTTTCTGCCGCAGGTTTCATCAATGCACAGTGCGAAGGCACACTTACCGGTAAAGGCAGGACACGTTTTGCACCAGCTTCTTTTAATAATAGACCGGCACGCTCAACCGCTTCTTTATTACCAGCAATAACGACTTGACCTGGTGAGTTAAAGTTAACAGGTGAAACAATTTGTCCCTCTGCTGCTTGTAAGCAGCACTCAGCAATTTTATCGTTATCTAAACCAATAATTGCAGACATTGCACCGGTACCGGCGGGAACAGCTTGCTGCATTAGCTGCCCACGTAACTCAACTAATTTAACCGCATCTTTAAATGCAATCACCCCTGCGCAGACCAGTGCAGAGTATTCACCCAAACTATGTCCAGCAATAACGGCAGGTTTAGGGCCATTTTTTTCAGCCCAGACGCGCCAAAGTGCAACAGAAGCGGTCAATAAAGCAGGTTGTGTTTTATCTGTTTGGTTTAATGTTTCTGCAGGCCCCTGCTGGACAAGCTCCCAAAGATCGTAGCCTAATACGTCACTTGCTTCTTTAAATGTTTCCTGCAAAACTGGATAAGATTGTGCAAGCTCTGCCAACATTCCGACGTTTTGAGAGCCCTGACCAGGGAAAGCAAATGTAAAGTTTGTCATATTGTAGATTTCCTAATTATTAATTGTTATTGATTCACATACGTACCAGAGCAGAGCCCCAGGTAAATCCACCACCAAATGCTTCTAATAATACCAACTGGCCGGCTTTGATTTTTCCGGAGCGCACCCCTTCGTCTAAGGCGAGTGGAACAGATGCGGCAGAAGTATTACCGTGCTTATCAAGTGTTAAAATAACCTGATCCATTGACATGCCCAATTTTTTTGCAGTCGCACTAATAATTCTTTTGTTAGCCTGATGGGGTACTAACCAATCTAATTGTTCTTTTTCAATATTATTAGCATTCAGTGTATCGACAACCAATTGACTTAACTTAGTAACGGCAACCTTAAACACTTCGTTACCAGCCATTGACATGTAAGCATCATGAACAGAGGGCTCATTACCACGGATGGTATTAGGTAATTTCAACAAATCCCCAAAACGGCCATCGGCATTAATATGTGTTGACAAAATCCCTTGATCTTCACTCGCACTTAATACAACAGCACCAGCACCGTCACCGAATAAAATAATAGTAGAACGATCCGTTGGATCACAAGTGGCAGCTAAGCTGTCTGCACCTATCACCAGCACTTTTTTTGCACTACCTGTTTTAATAAAGCTATCAGCAACGCTTAATGCATAGGTAAAGCCGGCACAGGCTGCTGAAATATCAAAGGCAGGTATGTTGTAAATACCTAATAAATTTTGTACTTCACAGGCAGCCGAAGGAAATGCATTATGGTTACTTGTTGTAGCAACAATAATAAGATCCAAATCTTGCGCTGATAAATTCGCTGCTTGCAGTGCTTTCAGACCCGCTTCACTGCCCATATGAGCAATTGTGTCCTGTTCGCCAGCAATACGACGCTCTTTGATACCTGTACGTGCTGTTATCCACTCATCACTTGTATCGACCATTTTTTCCAAATCGTCGTTCGTACGCACTGCTGCTGGTAAATAACTACCAGTACCTATAATTTTGCTATTCATGTAATAAACAATCTCGCTCTGATAATACAGTTTCTAACTTTTTTGAAATACTTGCAGGAATCTGCCATTGGATCTCTTTGATGGCATGCTCAATAGCGTAGGTAAATGCGGTTTCATTTGCACTGCCATGACTTTTTACAACAATACCGCGTAATCCAATTAAACTTGCCCCATTATACATATCCGGATGCAAATGTTTTAATTGCTTTTTTAATACAGGTCTTAATAATCTCCCGAGCAGCCTGCTATATAAACTTGAATGGATCGCTTTTTCTAATTGTTCACTGAATACGCGTCCCATGCCTTCGCAGCTTTTCAGCGCAATATTACCACTAAAACCATCTGTAACGATAATGTTCGACTGACATGTAAATAGCTCATTAGCTTCGACAAACCCGGCATAATTTATATGTTTAGTTTGTTTTAATAATTCAGCAGCACGTTGGATCACGTCACTGCCTTTGTTCTCTTCTTTGCCGACATTCAAGATAGAAACACGCGGTGAATCAATTTGGTCGACCTTTTCACAGAGCACGCTGCCCATAATAGCAAAATTAAATAGAGTATGACTATCACATTGTAAATTAGCACCTAAATCAAGCATATAGGTATGCCCTAAGTGCATGTTGGGTAATGATGATATAAGTGCAGGACGGGAGATGCCGGGCAATGTTTTTAAAGCTTGCTTGGCTAATAACATTAAGGCACCGGTATTACCGGCACTGACGCAGGCATCCGCTTTACCCTTTGCGACAAGGTTAAGTGCGATATGCATAGAGGAATCTGAGGTATGGCGCAGTGCATACACCGGATTAACATCCATAGAAATAACATTATCAGCATGAATTAATGATAAGCGGGCATGATCCAACAACTGGTACTTTTTTAAAAAGGGAAGTATTTGGCTGCGGTTTCCGACAATGACTATATCTAGATCGGGGTATAACTGGAGTGATTTTAAAGCGGCTAAAACGGGAATATGGGGGCCGAGATCGCCCCCCATTGCATCAATTGCAATCGTCAGTTTACACAATGTAATTGCTTACAGATCGATTACTTTTTTGCCTTTATAGAAACCATCAGCAGTAACGTGATGACGACGGTGAGTTTCACCAGAAGTTGCATCAACAGAAAGCTGTGCTGGAGCGCTTAGTGCATCATGTGAACGACGCATGCCGCGTTTTGAACGAGTTTTACGACTTTTTTGTACAGCCATGGTAAAAATTCCTGCTAGTTACTTGTGCTTTAATATTGCTAGAGCATCAAATGGGTTGGGACGCTGTTCTTCTTCATCATCAATTTCACCGAAAGTAAGTTCAAACTCACTTTGCCGGCAATCTTCAATTGCGTGTTTTGCAATTTGTGGAAGGGTCACTATAAGTTCGTCTTCTACAATCTGATGAAGATTCACCTCACCATTTTCATCATAATAAATGGCTTCATAGGCGTCGGGTAAATTATCTTCCTGTTCCTGGTTATGAACAGGACAGTATGTAAATTCAGCATCACACTGATAAATCATAGGCTCATTGCACCGTTGACAAATAAGCTCTACTGCAACACTGGCTTTCCCATGAAATATTCTAAGCTTTTGCTTATCAATATCAAATGAAAACACAGTCTTGATATCAGACTGAACACTGATTGTTGATTCTGCTAATCTGCTTAAAAGCGCTTTTGGAATTATAGCGTCTAACTCCAATTGCTTTTGCGCAGCTCGAACAGGATCAATCTTAATCGGCAATTTAACGTTTTGCATGGCGGCGAATAATATAGATTGCTATCCAGATAGTCAAAGAAAAAGCGCTTTTTTTATTAAATTTCTTCTCTTATCCCCAAACCATTTGCTGATGCCGATTCGCAGCTTCACCCGGAGGTCAAAACAAGGCGCAGCAGGATCAGAATAGTCAAACCATTTTCAAGGGGGGCAATACAGAGTTCGCTTTCGGGTAAAGCTTCCAAAGGGCAAGCAATAAAGGCTGTTATTGGTTGTTAGAAGCTTTCGATTCAGGATAACAGATATTCATGTTAACGCCACAGTAAACCCGCTGTTATTTGCCGCAGAATAAATTGCAGATAAATCACCTTTCAATGCCTGTTTTAATCAGCACTGAGTGTTCAATTATCAGAACGGAATTTCATCATTAAAATCTTCGCTCTGCGCCTCTGTTTTTTCATCTCGCATCTCTTGATGCATCTTCAATATATCTTCCCCGTAAGCTGCCCAAATAACCTCCTTCAACTCATCAAGTAATTGGTAGATACAGTCTGCTTCTTCAGCACTCCAGTATGTGGTGATTTTTAAGATTTTCATTTGTATCTTCCTTTTTTAAGGTTGCGCCTTTTAATGGCATGCTCTTGCGCTTCTTTCATTCTGTAAGAGTCGCCTTCAATGGCAACAATCTCGCTGTGATGAACTAAGCGGTCAATGAGGGAGACAACACAAGCTGCATTGGGGAATACTTCGTTCCATTCGCTAAAGGGACGGTTGGTGGTGACGAGTGTCGAGTAGTGCTCATAGCGGCGATTGATGATTTCAAATAGCAGATCAGCATGGCGATTACTGTAAGAGAGGTAGCCGACTTCATCAATAACCAGTAGCTCTGGTTTGGCATAGCGTATTAAACGTCGCTTTAGTGTGTTATCACCATCCTGTGCGGCAAGGTCGTTAAGCATATTTGCTGCGGTGGTAAAGAGTACGGTATGACCTTGAATGACTGCGTTATAGGCTAGGTTCTGTGCAATAGTGGATTTACCCACGCCATTACTGCCAATGAGAATAATATTGCTGGCATCCTTTAAAAAATCGAGTTGCATCAGCGCATGAACCGCTTGTTGATCAATCTTACTTGGCCATTGCCAGTCAAATTCAGTGAGTGGCTTAAAGCGGCCCAGCTTGGCGCTGCCTAATCGCCGCTCAAGTGAGCGTTGCTTGCGCTCAGTTTGCTCCCAGGCTAACAACTGCGCTAACCATGGATATTGCTCTTTTGTAAGTTCATGCCAATGTGCCAGTACACCATATAATTTAAGGTCAGTGACTTGTTGTTTGAGTTGTTCGATATCAATCATATTCATCTCCTGAATCACTCAGCTTGTCATAATCAGCGAGCTTGGGTGTTTTTACGCTGTAATGTTTCACCTTGTCAGGTACGGCAACTGCGATGGGGGGAGGCTGTTGTTTTTCTTCTCGTCGACGCTCTAAAATTTGTTGTACGGCTTCAGGATAAGGCGACTGTTTGTTCAGTGCTTCTTCGAGGGCGCAATGCAGCTCGCTGCGGCCGTAATCATCAAGTAATCGATTGAGCGTGTTGACGGTACTTTTTAGCAGGTGTCCGCGCTCAGCTGATTGCTGTAATAATACTTGAGCGAGCGCTGAAGCATGGCTCAAGCGATCTTGACCGCGATGCAGTTTGGCATGGGTTTTCTCAAGCCATAATGCATCGATATGTGCTTCCTGCTCAATTTGATCTCCTTTAGCAAAACTGCGTGGGTGCTGGCCAATAAGCTCATCTCCATCAAGAATATTCACCTGTTGCAAATCAGCATTCACGCTCAGTGTTTTTTGTACGTGTGCAGAAGGAATTGAATAATCATTAAGATCGAAACGGATATAGGGTGTTTTTGACGCGCGAACGGCGCGTCTTTCCCGCGTATCAAAAGGGGTATCCGGCAGCGCCAAGAGATGAGGTTGTTCCTGTAAGAATGCTTCTCTGACGGTTAGTTCATTATCTTCCGGGCAAGCTCTTTCAGCACTTATCCCCTGGCACCACTGCTTTGCTTGTGCATTGAGTTCATCAAGCGTTTGCCATTTGCGGCCAGCAAAAAAGCTATCTCTAATGTAACGAATCGCCCGCTCAACCCGGCCCTTTTCATTACCGCGGGCAACGGCAACGGGTCTAGGCTCAAAGCGATAATGGGCTGATAACGCGAGTAATATTGGGTGAAAGCGGATCGCATCCCCTTGCCGCTCAAGTACTGCCGATTTGAGATTATCGTAAAGCAGTACCTTGGGCAGCCCTTGCCAGGCATCGAAAGCGGCAACATGTCCGCGTAAAAAATTTTCCATCTGTTGATTTAAGTAAAACTGCAAAAAAATTTGCCGGGACCAACTGAGCACCATCACAAACGCCATTAAAGGCCGTTTGGCTTTACCTATTTGAAGGTGCCCAAAGTGCCCCCAATCAACTTGAGCCTGCTCACCGGGCAAGGTTTTAAGTCGTAAATAGGCTTCAGGTCGTTTGCGCGGCCGGAGTTGACTAATACGTTGACGAAAAAAACTTGGACCACCGGAATAACCGCGTTGCTTTACCATCTCATGCAAACGTGCGGCCGTGAGTGTAGGAAACTCATCAAGTGTTTGGATAATAAAGGGCAGATAGGGATCGATAATAGAAGCGCGGTTACTGCGTTCAACTTTAGGGATCCCCGCCTGTGCTAATACCCGATCGATCACAGAATGATGGATCCCCAGTTGCTTAGCTATTGTGCCCGTGCGCCATTTTTCAACAAAATGATAACGTAGTATTTTTGCTTCAGTATTTTTATCAATGGTCATTTTTACCCTCACGTTGGTCACTTTTAGGCGAACAGTTGGATGATTACCGTCGTAACCCCTGCCTAAACTGACTGTATTGCAGAAAATCACTGCGTAAAAACGGCCCGCAAGCGGAGCCGCAATGAGCACAACGCAAACTTGGCTCAATTAACAGCTGTTCTGTGGCTTTTTTTAGACTATGTCCTGCGCTTTTCAGTACAGCACAATGAGCAAGAGGAGGGGAAGAGTGATGCGTTACTTTTTGTTTTTGCTGTTGTCGATGGCGGTATTGCTGTTGCCGTTTTGCGTTATTAAAACGACCTGGACGTGTGGATTGATACTTTTTCCCGGCACGGTTAACTGATACTTTTCTCGCTTTTTGACTACATCCATCAGGGCAATAGCGCTGCCCGCGATCGCAACGAGTACAGATAATGACCTGAGCGTGACAAAGGCAACAATAATAAAGACGACTTGAAGTATCCATTGATGAAAAGGTCGATGAGGGCTGGATTAAATCCCAAGATGTGCAACACTAATTGGGTCGTGCACCTGCACGGTTTTTAGGTATGACGCCAACTTTGACCGTCAAATCTGTGGTGGCGTCATACCGTTCTCAATGACATTTCTTGTTATAGCTTCTTAATATAATTCGTGCCTGCTTAAACACATTTTTTAATGTGATCCAAACAATCAGTTTGAATAATGAGTGTTAAAAATTCTGAGTGGAGAAAATGCTGGCTATTCTAATATGCGGCAAATAAGTGCGGATCTAGGGTGGTGATTACAATCTGGCATTAAAGAGGTATTTAAGGCAAAAAAAGCAACCAACAATCCCCATATTAAACCTGAACAATTACCAGAATTATTAAATGCGATTGCTACGGCAAATATCAAAAAGGTGACACGCTGGCTTATTCTTTG
>DATCZZ010000201.1:0-3051 GCA_036525635.1 Psychromonas sp.
CCACCCTTTGCTAGAGATTGAAGCCTTATTTCAGCAAAATAAACATTTTAAAAGCACCATATTACGTTTTTCGGGTCTAATCGGCGGCAAACGTCATCCGGGACGTTTTTTTGCCACGGGAAAACCGATCCGCTTGGCAAATGCCGGGGTGAACTTGATACACCTTGAGGATTGTCTAGCCATTATAGCCATTATTATTAAACAGCATATTTTTCCTGGACTGTTCAATGCCTGTGCGGATACCCACCCTAGTAAAGCGGATTTTTATACGGCTAACGCTTTAGCCCTGGGGCTTGATAAACCTAATCTGAGTGAAGAAAATAAACAATCCAATAAAATCGTCAGTAATGAAAAGCTGAAAAAACGCCTCAATTATCAATTCATCCATGCGGATTTGATGCAGATAGATGCCCACCAAGATTATGATTTAATCTAATTAAATAATTGTGCAGAAAGAGATTATCAAAAGAGCAACGGTTATGGTTAAGAGGGCTGTTTTTTACGGTTTTTTAACCCGCGTTTAATTATAGAAGAGGGGGAAAGTGTTTTCAGCTCCCCTTTTTTGGAATGCTCCGCTAATAATAACCATGATTTAAATCAGGTTATTGGTAATAACATTATTTATTTTGTGGTTTATTTTAATGTTTCATGATCAAGATCACATTTTTATTTGCTTTTTTTCACAGTCGGATGCGAATTATTCCTGTTCACATGATTTCGATCAATTCTGTTTTACTTGACTGCTTTACTCTGTCTTTGATTAAAATTCATTAGCAGATTGAGGGAAAAAATGAGTAAACAAAAGCTGATTGTAATTGGTAACGGCATGGTCGGGCATCGTTTTATTGAAGATTTTGTAGAAAAAGCAGATCTTGATAAATTCGAAATAACCGTATTCTGTGAAGAGCCTCGTGTTGCTTATGATCGTGTTCATTTATCTTCCTATTTTTCCCATCATACGGCCGATGAGCTTTCTTTAGTAAAAGAAGGCTTCTATGAAAAACATAATATTAAAATATTAATTGGTGAACGTGCACTAACGGTTAACCGCAGTGAAAAAGTGATCCATTCGCAAACCGGACGTGTTGTTGGATACGATAAATTGGTCATGGCGACGGGTTCATATTCCTGGGTGCCAGAGATCAAAGGTAACCAAAGTAAAGATTGTTTTGTATATCGTACTATTGAGGATCTAAATGCCATAGAAGCAACGGCACGCCACAGTAAAAAGGGTGTTGTAGTTGGCGGCGGTTTATTGGGTTTGGAGGCTGCTGGTGCGCTGAAAGCACTTGGCGTAGAAACCCATGTTATTGAGTTTGCACCGGTCTTAATGGCAGAGCAACTTGATCAACAAGGCGGACAAATGCTGCGTCGTAAAATCGAGAGCATTGGCGTAAACGTCCATACGGGTAAAAATACTCAGGAGATAATTCCATCGGGTAAGACCGCCCGTAATACCATGAAATTTGCCGATGGCAGTGAATTGGAAGTTGATTTTATTGTTTTTTCAACGGGTGTTCGTCCGCAGGATAAATTAGCGAAACAATGTGGTTTGGCGACTGCCCGTCGCGGTGGCATCGCGATTAATAACCAATGTGTGACCTCTGATCCTGATATTTTCGCTATTGGCGAATGTGCTTCCTGGAATGACAAATTTTTTGGTTTGGTCGCACCCGGTTACAATATGGCTAAAATAGCGGCTGATAGCATATTAGGCCGTGAAAATGAATTTAGCGGTGCTGATATGAGTGCCAAATTAAAATTATTAGGTGTAGAGGTTGGCAGTATCGGTGATGCTAATGGACGCACACCTAACTGCCAAAGCTACGTTTACATAGATGAAAACCAATCTGTCTACAAACGCATTGTTGTCTCTGAAGATGGTAAGCAATTATTAGGTGCTGTTTTAGTTGGCGATACTGAAAGTTACAGCGATCTGCTGCAATACACATTAAACGCGATTGAATTACCCAAACACCCGGATTCTTTAATCCTTCCTGCACATGCCGGTGTCAAATCGGCTGGCTTAGGAGTAGATGCGCTGCCAGACACTGCGCAGGTTTGCTCTTGTTTTGATGTTAAGAAAAGCGGCATTGCCGATGCGGTTGCTGCCGGCCATACAACCATTACCGCGATCAAAAAAGAAACAGGTGCCGGCACCGGTTGTGGTGGCTGTGTGCCGTTAATCACTCAGGTTTTAAATGCAGAATTAAAAAAACAGGGCATGGAGATTAAAAACCATCTCTGTGAGCATTTTGAATACTCCCGTCAAGAGCTATTCCATCTGATCCGCATTGAGGGGATCAGAAGTTTTAAAGCGTTATTAAGCAAATACGGTAAAGGGTACGGCTGCGAAGTTTGTAAACCGACAGTGGCTTCAATCTTGGCTTCCTGCTGGGCGGATTACATTTTAGCAAAAGATCATAACGGCCTGCAGGATACCAACGATATCTTCCTGGGGAATATGCAGAAAGACGGTACCTACTCGGTTATTCCTCGTATGGCGGGTGGTGAAGTGACACCTCAAGGGTTGGCTGCCGTTGCCAATGTTGCCCAGCAATATGCTTTGTATACCAAAATTACCGGCGCTCAACGTATCGGTTTATTTGGCGCACATAAAGGTGATTTACCGGATATCTGGAAACAGCTGATTGATGCCGGTTTTGAGACTGGTCATGCCTATGCAAAATCATTGCGTATGGTGAAAACCTGCGTCGGCAGTACCTGGTGCCGCTTTGGCGTGCAGGACAGTGTCGGTTTGGGGGTTGAACTGGAAAACCGTTACAAAGGTTTACGTACTCCTCATAAAATGAAATTTGGTGTATCGGGTTGTACACGGGAATGTGCCGAAGCACAGGGCAAAGATGTGGGGATTATCGCAACCGATGCGGGTTGGAATCTTTATGTCTGCGGTAACGGCGGTATGAAACCGGAACACGCTAAGCTGCTTGCCAGTGATTTAGATAAAGAGACCTTAATCAAATACCTGGATCGTTTCATGATGTTCTATATCCGCACTGCGGATAAATTAACCAGAACGTCAGTTTGGCT
>DATCZZ010000202.1:0-2744 GCA_036525635.1 Psychromonas sp.
TAGATGCCGTGAAAATTAACGATACGATTAAAATAACAATTTTATTATTGCTGAGCAGTTTTTGTCATGCGCAAGTAATGCAGATTGAGCCGCAGCAGCTTCTCAAACAGATACAAGATCAACAATCGTTAACCATCGTTGATGTTCGCTCAGAAGCTGAATATGCCCAAGGACACATTGCAGGCGCTATTAACATCCCCTATGACCAAATACTCAAGCACAAAGATAAGTTAAGCGCTTATAAAAACCAGAACGTGATACTTTATTGCCATTCGGGAAGACGCGCAAAAATTGCAGCGGCAACTTTACAGGCCGAGGGTCTGACACAACTTAGCGATTTAAACGGGCATATGATTTTATGGCAAAAATTACACTACCCGCTGGTTAAATAATTATGCGACTTTTTTGTCTGCATTTAAACACTATGATTATGCTTCTTTGTCTGTGCTGAACACCGGCAGAGAGAGATGCCAGTATATCGCACTCAGACGTAATATCAGTGTACCGCTGATGGCGATACTCATGGCTAAATTTTGCGGCATTTAAACACTATGACTATGCTTCTTTGTCTGTGCTGAACACCGGCAGAGAGAGATGCCAGTATATCGCACTCAGACGTAATATCAGTGTACCGCTGATAGCGATACTCATGGCTAAAATTGGTGTAAATTCAATGTACTTACACAGCACAAACAGTACGCCGCCGAAGATAGATGCGGTTGCATAAATATCTTTTTGTAAAACAAAAGGTATCTGACCACTCAGCAGATCCCGAATCATTCCCCCCACAACACCGGTTATACAGCCCATGCCGATAGCAACCGGTCCGCTAAAACCTAATGCCAATGCCTTTTGCGCGCCGATAATAGTAAATATCGCCAGACCAAACGCATCTAAAATAAGTAATAGATAAGGGGGAGCACGATGGATATGATGTAACCACCACACGCTTAACATAGCGGTTATTAAAATCACATAGATGTAATTATTATCCACAATCCAAAATACCGGCGTTGCGCCCATCATCATATCTCGCAGCGTACCGCCGCCAACCCCCGTCACACCAGCAAGGACAGTTATACCAAAGGGATCCATACGTAAGCGGGTCGCCACTAATACGCCTGAAATCGCACAGGAGATGACGCCAATCATATCGGCAATATAGATAAATTTTTCTAACATTTTTGAGCTAGCCCCTTTCTTATACCCAAACTGCAACAGATGCAGGATAAAGCGGCGTAAGTATACAGCAGAGCAATTCGTTTAGGGTATAGATTAAAGTGCTATCGGCAGATAGTTTTGTCATTCTTTTAGGGCAGCATTTTTTTTGTGGCGCGAGACTTTGCAAAGCCAGCCATGTAGGTTGAAACATGCGCGCCAATCATCAATAAACAGGGTGTTAAAACAAGTGTTAATATGGTTGCAAAGGTTAAACCGCCAGCAATGGCGGTGGCAAGCTGAGCCCACCATTGCGTGGAAGGAGCGCCAAACTCAATACTGCGGGTAAAAAAATCAAGATTTACTTTTAACACCATTGGCATCAGCCCGAAAATAGTGGTTACCGTGGTGAGTAACACAGGTCTGATACGTTGCGCACCGGTTCTTAATATCGCCTCTTCAGTGCTTAATGCACTGTTTTTTAGGACATTGTAAGTATCAATTAAGACAATATTGTTATTGACTACTATCCCGGCTAAGGCGATAACGCCAATACCCGACATAATTATGCCAAAGGCACTTTGACTTAAAAAAAGGCCGAAAAAAACACCTGCAGTTGAAAAAACAACCGCGCTCAAAATTAAAAAAGCCTGATAAAAAGAGTTAAACTGCAGTATTAAAATGAGCGCCATAACAGATAACGCCACCATAAAAGCATTTTCTAAAAATTCAGTGGCTTCCTGCTGATCTTCATTTTCACCACGAACCTTTAAACTTACTCTGGGATCTAACCCCAAATGGGGCAACTCATTTTCAAGCTCAGGTAAAATCAGACTCAGGTTATAGCCTTCCGCGATATCGGCGCTAACAGTCATCACAATGCGGCTATCCACTTTTTTTATGGATGACTGTTTTGCAGAGGGCATAAAGGATACAAATTGGCTGACCGGCACCTGCCCGGCACTGGTCTGCAGGCGCAGTGCTGAAAGTTTACTTAACGTACGTTCCTTTTCCGGATAGCGGACACGAATATCCAACTCATCATCGACATCATCGGGACGATAACTGCCCAGGATCAGTCCATTGGTTAAAAACTGTACACTACTGCCCAGCAAGGTTGCATCGGCGCCATAACGCGCTGCGTCAGCGCGATTAATTTTAAGCTGCCATTCAACGCCCGGTTTCTCACCGTCATCTTCAATATTCACAAAATAGGGTTTTTCCAGCAGCGCGTGGTGAATTTTTTCTGCACTTTTTTGTAATAGTTGAGGATTCCTTGAGCTGATTTCAATTTGTAACGCCTTGCCCGTAGGCGGGCCGGATTGATCTTTTTTTAGCTCAATTTCAACACCAGGCAGATCTCGGGTACGCGCGTGTATATCAGCAATAATTTCATTGGCACTGCGCCTCTCCTGCCAATCACGCAAATTAATACGCATACTCCCAATCAATTCCCCCGTATCATCCCCGGTTTTCAGATAAAGCGTATCTATCTCACTGCTGAGCGGTAATATTTTCTGTTCGATAAGGGACATAATCTCATCTTGTTCATAGATTGAAAAATCACCATAAGAACGCACTTTAAC
>DATCZZ010000203.1:0-2830 GCA_036525635.1 Psychromonas sp.
AACATGCTGCTGAATGACATCATAAAACGTAAGCGTATGCGTTTAACAGCAGCAATAAATGCCGCTTCCACCGCTTTTCCGAAACGCTCACATTGCAGTGATTCCAGCGTGAAAGCCTGTACCGTTTCAATCGCATTGAGGGTTTCATTCGCCATGCCGCTGGATTGCGCAATTTTGTCCTGTGCACTGCGTGACAATTTACGTACTTTACGTGCCAGCCAAAGAACAGGCCCTATTACGGCTGGAATAAGCAATACAATGATCAGTGTTAAGGAAGGACTGGTATAGATAATGCCGGCAAGAGAAATAAATAACATGACGGTAGAGCGCAGCACAATGGAAATACCAACGCCGGATATTGTTTGTACGAGGGTCGTATCAGTGGTGAGCCGCGATAGTACTTCACCGGTCTGAGTGACTTCAAAAAAGAGGGGATCTTGTCTGATCACCTGTGCATATACTTTTCCCCTGATATCCGCGACGATTCGCTCACCCAGCCAGGTGATCAGGTATAAGCGCGCCGATGACAGTACACTGATAAGTAAAATAACCCCAAGCAGCAGTTTAAAATAAAAATCAATTTGCGCGCTATTACCGCTGCTGATGCCATTGTCTATAAGATAGCGCGCCGCAATCGGCAGGCTGCCAGTGACTGCTGAAGCCATCAGTAATATTACGATTGCGGTGATCAGGATCTTTTTATATGGCAGTATAAACGGAACAACGGCTTTCAGAGGCTTAAGTGAAGCGCCCTTGGCACGCAACTTAGCTTGCTCATCGGATTGCATATTGTGCTTACCAGTTAGGTTGACAAAGGGGGTAATAATCCCCCTCAAATTTATATTAAAGAGTAGTTGCTGATTGTATATATAAATACTGTCAATAATACAAGTTGTTACAGTTGTGTTTGAAAACCTGCTATTTTATGCCAAAAACCATTACACTCTTTGCTGGCAAGCGGTACGGTAGCAAATTGCCCTTGTATTGCTGCACGATAATTAGCCAGTGTTGTAAAGCTCTCCTCACCATCTGGACTGACTCTTATAATGTCGACCAGACCCTGCATCGAAGGCACATCATTCAATAAATTATAGCAGTAGCCCGATTGGGTCTGAATACCATTTAAGACAAAAACCTGCTGATCCTCCTGCGTGGTGGTGGCACGCCCATTAGGATATTTTATACAGCACAACTCGCAGTCATCTTTTGCTTTGTTTTCCGAACGTGCGGTAAAACAGCGGGCAGAATAAGCCAACGGCATATGGCCATGGGAAAACAGTTCCACTTCAAACTGCTCGCGTATGCCTAAGCGCAGGCAGTCATCGACTATTTTAATTAACCAGTCTCGTGATAGCTCAACAGGCATTACCCAGCGCTGCATCCCTTTATTAACTAATAGTTTTATCACACTTGCGTTGTAACAGTTGATAGCCGGGCCAGATACAAAAGGGACTTTATTTTCTGCTAATAGTTGCACCGCACCCAAGTCATTTGCTTCAACTTTTAATTCCCCATTTTCGCATATTTGTCTCAGCATTTTAATTTCAGAAGGTGCTTCCAACAGCGCCATGGAAGATAAAACGATCTCTTTATCTGAGCCGGCTAATTCTTTGCCCAGATTGATCCAGTCTCGGGTTTTTAGTTCCCGCCGTTTGCTGCAAACTGTCTCACCAAGGTAAATAATGTCCGCCTCACTGCTTAATGCCTGCTGATAAAATTCTTCTACTCGGTGTTTTTGCCAATAATAAAGTAGGGGGCCTAATGCTAATTTCACTTGTATTCCTTAATATTCACTGTGTGCTGCTGCGTTGTAATCTTATTGCCACTCTCTGTGGTAAGCACCCAGGGTAGTCTGACTGCCTTCAGAAACATTTGCCAGTACCCGATTCCATGTTTCCTTTACCTGATAAGCGGCTGGATCGGCCTGATAGGTATCAATGGCATCACGCCAAACACGGGTTATTTGTTCAACGTAAGCAGGACTGCGTTGCCGCCCCTCAATTTTAACGGAGCAAATACCGGTATTGAACAGCTCAGGCAGCATGGAAAGGGTGTTCAAACTGGTCGGCTCTTCTATGGCGTGATAGAGGTTGTTTCCGACATTGAATTTACCTTTACAGAGCGTCGGGTAGCCACCTTTTTCATCCTTCTTATAACGATCGATTAAAATATTGTTTAATCGTGTTTCCAGGCCGTTTGCCGTTTCCTGATAGCGCACGTATTTGGCTGGTGAGCAGGCCCCCACAGTGTTGGGGGACTCGCTGGTAAAATAGGATGATAAATAACAGCGACCTTCCGCCATAATACATAAACTGCCAAAGGCAAAAACTTCTAACGGCATATCTGTATTTCTAGCCAGTTGTTTTACTTGATGAATAGAAAGTACACGGGGTAAAACGACACGTTTCACATTAAAGTTCTCTTTATAAAACTGGATCGCCTGGACGTTGGTTGCTGATGCTTGTACCGACAGATGTAATTCTAAATCCGGATATTTATTCGCCGCATAATCAAGTGTTGCAATATCGGCAATAATGGCCGCATCTGCACCTAAATCAACACATTTATCAACGGCGTTGTACCAGCGGTTCTCACTGCCCGGATGGCCGAACGTGTTGATCGCGACATGCAGTTTTTTACCATGATCACGTACATATTGTGCTCCCTTAACGAGTTTTTTGTCGTTGAAATTTAAGCCTGCAAAGTGGCGTGCATTGGTGTCATCTTTAAAACCGATATAAACCGCATCAGCACCGCAATCAATCGCTGTTTTTAATGCTGGTAAACTACCAGCTGGGCAGAGAAGTTCCATTCAAATTCCTAACATTAA
>DATCZZ010000204.1:0-5095 GCA_036525635.1 Psychromonas sp.
GGTATTAAGAATGTGCTCCTGTATTGCTATTATTCTCCCTTCACAAAATCAGATGTTACTATTTTTCCCACAAAGAGGGAAACTACGCGGGAAAATAAAACTGACTGCCTCAAGCGAAAAGCTGCAAACAAACCTCGTTGATTATCTGCTTTTTCAAAAAAAAAAATGTTAGCAAGATGTTGCAAAACGTGAACTAACACACAGATCGCCTCATGGGTTACCGGCAACATGGTTCACAAGTTACCGGTAACCTATTTGTAACTGGACATGAACAATTCGAAATTTACATTTATTGCGACAAGGAATCTCAACATGAAAAAGCTTCACAAATCATTACTCTCCGGCGTTATTGCCGGTTTACTTTCAACCTCTGCGCTGGCGGCAGACTTTGTCTTTAAAATACAATCTTCCGATCCTTCCGGGGACAAAAACTTCCAGGTGCAGCAGGAGTGGGCTGAGCGTGTTGAGAAAATGTCCAATGGTCGCATTGATATTAAATTACTGCCGGTCGGCAGCGTGGTTAAGCACACTGAAACCTTAGGTGCCATTAAAATGGGCGTATTAGACGGCCACATTACCGCAACAGGTTATTTCTCGGGTCAAGATCCGGCCTTTGGTTTAATCGGCAACATGGTCGGCGCATGGTCGGATACAACACAGCTGTTGCAATATATGAACTACGGCGGTGGTAACCAGCTGATGACCGAATTGTACGCCCCTTACGGCGTGAAATTTGTCGGCGCTTCAACAACCGGGGTGGAGTCTTTTGTCTCTAAAGTGCCGCTTGACGGCGTCGCTGATCTGAAAGGACTTAAACTGCGCGCACCGGAAGGGTTAGTACAACAGGTCTTTGCTGCTGCTGGTGCCGCTCCGGTTAACCTGCCCGGCTCTGAAGTATTTACCGGTCTAAGCAAGGGGGTTATTGATGCAGCGGATTACACCGTTTTCTCAACCAATCAGAAAAATGGTTTAAATGACATTGCGCCGCATCCGGTACAGCCTGGATTCCATTCATTACCGCTCATCGATGTCTCTGTCAGCCAGAAAAAATGGGATAAATTACCGATCGATCTGCAGGAGATATTAACCGTCTCGGTGCGTGATTTTTCTTACGATATGACCACTCAACTGAAAATTGCCGATCAGGCGGCCATTAAAGAAGCCCAGGCAAATCCCGAGATCACTATCCATGACTGGTCAGCTGAGGAGCGTAAAAAATTCCGCAGCATCGCCCAGGGTGAGTGGAAAGCATTTGCCGAACGCTCAGAAAATGCCGCTAAAGTGTACACATCAGTCACTACCTTCTTAGCAGATAACGGCCTGCTGTAAGCAATAATCTCAATCTATTATGCCGGGGTTGCCGCAACCCCGGCTTTATCTGGAAATGTCCTATGTCTACTAAACAACCGATAGCACAACATCAACCCCCGGAAGAGGAACAACCTAAAAATGGACTCGATGCCGTCATTATAAAACTGGGCAACTGGCTGAGTCTGTTATTTATCTTCACGGTGTTTATCTCCTTCTATGAAGTCGTTATGCGTTATGTTTTTGACTCACCCACTATCTGGGTGCATGAAACGGCCTCCTTTATTGGCGGCTCTCTATTTGTGATTGGCGGGTTATATGCCTTTGCATCAAACAAACACGTACGTGTTGTCCTTATCTACGATGTTGTTTCAGCACGTACCCGCCACTACCTTAATTTGGTGCACCATTTAATCGGCATCACTTTCTCGGCGCTGATGGCTTATGGTGCTTACACCCTGGCGGAAAGCGCGTGGTTTTCACCCAACGGTGAACTGCGCCTGAACACATCCGGCAGTGCATGGAATCCCCCCTTTCCGGCGCTCTTAAAAGCAATTGTTTTTATCGCTTTTTGCATTCTTACGGTTCAATTTTTACTGCATTTGATTGCCGAAATCAAAGCGCTAAGGAAGCACAAAAATGTTTAATTTATCTGCTGTTGGCATAGGCACTAAAACGAGAGCGCAGCATCTGTTAACGGGTATACAGCTGGCGTTTGTGATCGGTTTTGTGGCGCTATTATTCACTATAGGAAGCACAATAATGTTTGATTTATCAGCTATTGGCATAGGCTATGGCAGCCTGTTAATGTTATTCATGATGATCGCCCTGCTGCTGACGGGTATGCAGCTGGCGTTTGTGACCGGCTTTGTCGCGCTATTTTTTACCATTGGCTGGTTTGGCATGGATGCCCTTCCCTTGGTGACCAGTCGTTTATACAGCTTTGTGGACGGTTATATCTTCCTGGCCGTGCCGATGTTTGTATTGATGGCCGCGCTGCTGGACAGATCCGGGATTGCCCATGATCTGTTTGAGGCGATGAAGTTATTCGGCAAACGCGTGCGTGGCGGTGTTGCCGTGCAGACCCTGCTGGTTGCGGTGGTGCTGGCCTCAATGTCCGGTGTTATCGGCGGGGAAACCGTGTTGCTCGGTATCCTTGCGCTGCCGCAGATGCTGCGTTTGGGCTATAACCGAAGATTGGCCATTGGTGTGACCTGTGCCGGCGGCGCGTTAGGCACTATGTTACCCCCGAGTATTGTGCTTATTATTTACGGCTTAACCGCCAGCGTCTCCATTGGTGATCTGTTTAAAGCCTCCTTCGTACCGGCGCTTTTACTGGCTATCTTTTATATCCTGTATGTATTAATACGCTGTAAATTAAACCCGTCGCTGGCACCGCTTCCCAGCGAAGAGGAGCTGGCTAAAGACGCACAAACGCAGCCCAACTTTTTCAAAGCCTTATTCTTCCCGTTATTATCCGTTGCAACAGTACTCGGCAGTATTTATACCGGTGTTGCCTCGGTGACAGAAGCCTCCGCACTGGGTGTGGTCGGTATCATGCTGAGCACCTGGATCCGTAAAGAGCTTTGTGTGGCGATGCTTAAAGATGCGGCCATCGCGACCATGAAAACCTGCGGCATGATCATGTGGATCGGGATAGGTGCAAGTGCATTGGTGGGTGTTTATAACCTGATGGGCGGGATTGATTTTGTAGAAGCCACGATATTGTCACTCAGCGGCGGCAGCGCAACGGCAACCCTGCTTATTATGATGGCCATCTTACTGGTGCTCGGGATGTTCCTTGACTGGGTTGGTGTGGCGCTGTTAACCATGCCTATTTTTGTGCCAATCATTGTCGGTTTAGGCATGGATCCGGTCTGGTTTGGTGTGGTTTTCTGTTTAAATATGCAGGTCTCATTCCTCTCCCCGCCTTTTGGCCCAGCCGCTTTCTATTTAAAATCGGTGGCGCCAAAAGATATCAGCCTTGGCGAAATATTCAGTGCCCTGGTGCCCTTTATCTGCCTGCAGGTGCTGACGCTCGGCATGGTGATCATCTTCCCGTACCTGGCGTTATGGTGGAGATAATGGGCAAGGTCAACGACGGTAATCTCTTCTCGGGAGGTAAACTATGGAGAGATATAAAATATTGAACCCAGCGTATCTGAAGCCTTGATTATTGACATACTCTAATCTGTTGATGAAATTATTGCAGATATTATCCAAAAACATAGCCATTTAAACAGTGAACAAACTTTGACCAATTTACCTAAACACTGAGACCCGAATGAAAGAAAAAATAGATATAGCCGTGATCGGCCTGGGCGTTATGGGTGCCAATATGGCACTGAATTTAGCAGAGCATGGGTTTTCCGTAGCAGCTTTTGACATTAGTGAGGAACGTCGTCACGACATAGTTAAACGCCACCAGCCATTAAGAGCCGCAGAACTAAAGACGGTTGAGGATCTTCCTGAGTTACTCAAGCAACTTTCTACGCCACGGCGGATCGTACTCTCCGTTCCTGCCGGCCCTATCGTAGATACTATCTGTCAGGATTTAATGGCAGCAGGTATAGAGCCTGCAGATGTTATCGTCGATACGGGCAACAGCCAATGGCGTGATTCGATCGCTCGGGGTCAGACATATGCAGGTAAGTTTAACTTCTTTACCTGTGCCATTTCTGGCGGAGAACTAGGCGCACGTTTTGGCCCATCATTAATGCCCAGTGGCGACAAAGCTGCATGGCAAAGGTTAAAACCTATCTGGCAGGCTATATCCGCAAAAGTAGATCCCGTTAGCGGTACAGAAATAGCGCGGACACAAGTAGACCAACCTCTACCGCAAGGCGAACCCTGTGCTGAATACATTGGCCCAATTGGCTCTGGTCACTTTGTGAAAATGGTGCATAACGGTATTGAGTATGCCGACATGCAGATGATTGCTGAAACAGTGCAATTTATGCGGCAAATTTTGGCAATGTCTGCGCCAGAAGCGGGTGCTGTATTTAGTCAGTGGAACAAGGGGAAACTGCAAAGTTACCTTATTGAAATCACGGCTGACATTCTTCAGGCAGTCGATCCCAAAACAGGGCAGCCTCTGGTGGATGTGATCATGGATCAAGCCGGTCAAAAAGGGACGGGTAACTGGACTGCACGTGAAGCCTTGGAACTGGGCGTTCCGGCAAACGCCATTGCGGCATCGGTATTTGCTCGTTGCCTGAGTACGCAAAAGAGGGTTCGCCAAGTCGGAGCGCGGCAGTTAACAGGGCCGGCTATTCGCCCTGAAGATAGAGCGTTATGGATTGATAAACTGGCGGATGCCCTTTACTGTTCAAAGATATGCAGCTATGCACAGGGTTTCGAACTTATGTCTGCAGCAGAGAAAGAATATAACTGGCAGCTCGATTATCTTTCAATCGCAAAAATCTGGCGTGCGGGCTGCGTTATACGGGCTAATTTCCTGAATGACATTGCCAAAGCATATCAAACGCAGCCTGAGTTACTTAATTTGATGTTGGCGGAAAGCTTTACTGATAGCCTGGCGAAGGGCCAGTTAGCGTGGCGTGAAGTATTAACAAAAGCTATTATGCAGGGTTTGCCAATGCTGGCAATCAGTGCTGCAATGGGATATTACGATTGCTACCGTGAAGCCGATTCATCCGCGAGCCTGATACAAGCCATGCGAGATTACTTTGGCGGTCATACATACCGCCGTAAAGATCAAGATGCCAACCAACGTTTCCATTACGATTGGCACTTTGGTCGGGGTGAGCAACGGATTGAGCATTAA
>DATCZZ010000205.1:0-2550 GCA_036525635.1 Psychromonas sp.
GCGCGCGGAAGCACAACTGAAAAAACAAACGGAGAACAGGCAAACTATTCCTAGCGACTATGCGGTCAAAAAGATGCTGCACGAATTGCAGGTTCATCAGATTGAGTTGGAAATGCAGAATGAGGAGTTAAAGCAGGCACGAATAGCCGAAAGGTTACATTATCGCTACACCGAGTTATTTGAATTCGCACCGATTGCCTACTTTTCTTTCGATCTGAATGGCGTAATCAATCAGGTCAATTTACGCGGGGCGAGCCTATTGGGTATTGAACGAGCTAACTTGGTAGGAAAACAGTTTTCAAACTACCTGACAGTTCAACATCGTGATAACTTCAAACGTTTTCTGGCAAAAGCATTTTCGGGTGATGGCGTACAATCCTTTGAGGTCTTAGCAGAGGTTGGCAAGAATAAGCTTTGGCTAGATATCGAAGCCAATCTCGGCATTACCGAAACAGACTGTCTTGCCGCGGTGATTGACATTACCGAGCGTAAACTCGCCGATGAAAAACTCAAACTCGCCGCCAATATATTCACTCATACGCTGGAATGCATCATTATCAGCGATAAAAATGGCTATATTGTTGAGGTTAATAAGGCCTGTTGCGATACGACCGGTTATTCAAAAGAGGAGTTGCTGCAATCACATGTCAGCATATTTGAAAGCAGTGAATATGAGAATATCGAGGCTGCATTACAAAAAAATAAAAGCTGGCAGGGAGATATGGCATATCGTACAAAAAGTGGCGAAATTCATTATTCCTGGTCAGAAATGTATGTTATTGATCTCGAAAAAAAAGGGGAACTCCGCCGTATCTGGTCCTTTATCGATTTAAATCAAAGTAAAAGAGTTGAGCCCAAAATACAGTTTTTATCAAAATATGATCCGCTGACCGGGGTATTTAACCGTATTGCTCTGTTTAACCGATTAGAGGAAGCACTAGCCCGGGCAACCTTTAATCAGCGGATGATGGCGGTGCTGTTAGTGGATATTAATGGCTTTAAGGCGATTAATGAACAGCATGGGCATAATGCGGGAGACATGGCTCTACAACAGATTGCAGAACGTCTTAAAAGCTGTATTTCTGAAAAAGATACTGTTGCGCGTTTTGGTGATGATGAGTTTGTTATTATTGTTGATGAGTTGGTTAATGAACAGGATGTGGCTGATGTCGCGCAAAATATTGCCGCGCAATTTCAGCGTAACGTTGAAATTGGCCATTTATCTGCGCATCTCTCTGCGACGATCGGTATTGCCCTCTGTCCTGACGATGGCACTGATATAGACACTCTATTAGGCAACGCGGAAAAAGCGATGCAGCGTGGAAAATCCCATCTTAACACCACGCAGGAGAGTGATTCTCTTACCGCTCCAGCACCATCATTAAAACGAAAACGCGGCAAGCAGTCTGCTAACGCCACGACCTATTATTTTTATACTAAAAAGTTGACCCATTATTCACGGCAGCAGGCTAAATTTACAGAAGCGTTAAAACAAGCATTGGCGCAGGATCAGTTTGAGCTGTACTACCAGCCTCAGTACGATCTGAGTAAACGGAAAATTGTCGCGCTGGAAGCGCTGTTATGCTGGAATCACCCGCAGCGTGGCGCGCTGCATTCGGACAGCTTCATAAGCCTGGCTGAACATTACGGTTTAGCGGTGCCGATCGGTCTTATTATGATCCGTAAAGCAGCATTGCAGGCGGTGACTTGGCAGAAGGCGGCGATTAATTTCGGACGTATTGCCATTAATTTAACGGATGTGCAATTATCGCAATTCAGTTTGATTGGGGATCTACAGACTATTCTGCTGGAAACGAAGTGTTCAAGAGAATGGCTGGAGTTTGAAATCGATGAAGTGATTTTTAAAAGTGATAACCCAACCGTTTATCAAAATCTGATCAATCTCAGTAAGATGGGCATAGCACTGACCGTTGATAAATTTTGCGCAGATCGTCCGCTGTACAGGCTGTTTGAACAGTTAACAATCGATAAATTTAAAATATCACCGCATTTTACCGAGGAGGGGGATGTGGACTTTGTTAATCGTGCGGTAATGGATGGGCTGCTTGTTCTGTCCCGCTCATTAGGTGTGACGGTCGTTTCTGACTCTCTCGCTAATAACACTGACGGCGAGCCCGCAATATCTAATAAATTTGAGCCGGCCTGTCAGCAGTTGCACAGTAAAGCGATGAAGGCCCCTGAAATCACTTTTTATCTGCGCTGTCATAAACGTAAATAAACGCTCTTTTTAAAATAATGGTAAAAGCAATGGGAGCGCGTCTTTTCTTTTGCCATTTTTAAGTTGAAATGGTGTAGAAAGAGACTTAAACAGAACAAAAGTTCTAAGCCGATGTATGGACTCCACAACTCTAGCGATTAGCCTAGAGTTACGGTAACTACTAAGGAGACCATATTATGCTCAAATATACTATCTTCCGAATTGAGCTAGCTAAAACAGTTATTCAAATTTGCCAAATCAGCAAGCATGGTGAATTAGTAAAGAAGAAAGCCGTTAGCCGCCAAAATTAAAAGAAGTACCAGCCAAAGCAC
>DATCZZ010000206.1:0-4918 GCA_036525635.1 Psychromonas sp.
CAGACCGCACTAACCGCACAATCAATAAAGTGGTTCACGGTATTGCTTCTTTCGCATTTATTCCGATATAAATAGCTGCCGTAGCTCCTTTAGATTCCGCGGCTAAGCGGCGGAATCTGGCGTTAAATGAACAGCATTGCGCGCGGAGTGATGGGGAACGCCTGGCTGGTTTTGCCTTCTATCCGTCACCCATCTGAATTTACGCAGTGTAGCCATGCTGTTTGCTATCACTGCGGCTTATTTACTGCTTTGCAGAATAAAATGCAGCATTATTCTGCTGTAAATAATCTGAGTGATAATAATTGTTTTCATAAGCCAAACTCCCCCACAGAGCGTTTGCTTTGGCCTTCTCTATCATAGGTGACGGCACAGTTTCAGGGGATAGTTCAGTGCTTCTCTGATCATAATGAAAACCTGCCGGCGCCTTGCCGGGCTGCAGAATGACAACTTCATTATTGTTATCCATCCAGGCGTAGTTTTTGTAAAACTGCATCATCGCCCTTAGCTTGGAAGCTTCAATCTGCTGTGTCATATCATGGCCAATCATTGGACTGTAATTATTAATACCAATCAGCGAAAGTAATGTTGGAGGCAGATCTATCTGACTGGCTAGACGATCATCCTGGCGGTGCTTTATCCCCCCGCCAAAAATAACGGCCGGTATTCTAAAGTGATCAATAGGGACTAACTGATTGCCGTAAGCGCGTGAATCATGATCAGCTACAACAATAAAAATAGTGTTGTTCCAGTAATCAGAGGCTTTCGCATTTTCAATAAACTTGCCCAAAGCAAAATCAGAGTATTTAGCCGCGTTTTCACGTGTTTGTTTGGGGGCATTATAAGGGGTGATGCGGCCGTCCGGATAATCAAACGGGCTGTGGTTGGAGGAGGTGAACACTAAGCTGAAAAAAGGTCTGCCGGATTTATTGAGCTGTGAGAATTGCTGATGTGCTTTATCATATAAATCGCCGTCAGAGGCTCCCCATGAACCAACGAAATCAGGATTTTCAAAGGTCGGAAAGTCCTGCATATCAACAAAGCCATTGCCCAAAAAGAAGCTCTTCATATTGTCAAAATGGCTTTCCCCGCCATAAATAAACTGGGTATGGTAGCCCTTGTTTTGTAATAAAGTTGCAATGCTGAAGAAGTTGGTTTGACTCTTGCCCAGTTTCACAACAGAGCGTGCCGGCGTCGGAGAAAAACCCGTTGTTACCGCTTCAATACCACGTACTGAGCGCGTTCCTGTTGCATACATACGGGTGAAATTCCAGCTCTCTTGCATCAAGGCATCAAGATTGGGTGTCAGGGGTAAACCGCCTAACCCACCAACATAACGCGCACCTAAACTTTCTTGTAATAAGATCACCAAATTTTTGGGTTTACCCTGATAGGAAGGGCTCCGGTTGAGCAGCGTTGGCATTAAATTTGAGGTGAATTTCTGCTCACCGACAGACATTGACTCCCTCACCAGGTCAATGATTTGCTCTTTATCCATTTTTCCATAATATTTAAAAGCATTATCCTCCGCACTCATCTGTTTTACTGCAAACAGAAGTGAATAAGATGAGTTGAGGCTAAGATCATTCATTAATGGATCACTGGAAAAAGCAACCATTGCAGGATTTAAGGGACGATGGCCTAAAGAGGATCTTGCCCCGATAAGAGCAAGTGCAACAGCCAATAGGGCAATGACCGGGCGCCAGTACCAACGCGGAAATGTCAATCCGGATAAGATAGTGCGGCTAAACCTCCAGCTGCCATAAACCGTCAGCAAAGAGACCATAGCTGCAATAAATAACTCGGTTTTATAACCGCTCCATAACATGGCCAAGACTTCTTTGGGATAGATAAGGTATTCGACAAACAACCTGTTTGGACGCACATCGAACTCAAGGATAAAAGAGGGGGTCACCATCTCCATATAAACAACTAGCCATAAGGCAGCGACAATCCATAGACGTAAAAACAGAGAGCAAATACGGCCGATTTTGTTATTACTTAAGAAGATAGAGGCTAATAAAGCAGGTAAAACCAATAAATAGCACAAACTCGAAATATCAACACGCAATCCACTTAAGAAGATGGCTCCCCACCCGGCAACATCAGTGACACGCTCACTTTGCCATAGCGCCAGGCTCAGTCTTGAAAAGGTAAAAATCATCAGACAGAGCATAAACACTGCTGCGATTGGGAATAAAACGCCTAAACGTTTCTTTAATACAAAAGACATTATTTCATCCTGATATTGAGTATTTTTAATTTGAAAGGAGTTTAATCCGGCATACATAATAGCATTATTAACTTAAGATTTACTTAAGGCCTATAAAAGGATAATAACGAGGGCAATATTTTTGCCATGCTGCAATCTCGCCATTAACGTTTTTATCTCGGACAAAAATTGACTGCGAAAGTTCAGCTAAAAGCAGGATAGTGCAAGATGTTAAACAATATTGCGAAAAGCACTGCCGCCTTGGATTATCTGAAAAAAGACCGAATCCAAGCGCAAAGGCATTTTATCCGTCCTACACTACAAAGAAAGTTAGATGAGAGTCGGGAATAGGATGCCATGAGAATTTTTGTCAGTATTAATAAAATAATATTATTCAATATGCTCTTAGGTGCGGCGCAGATGGCTATAGCAGCTCCGCGGGGCCAGGATTCACCCAGGCCTTCCGGTTTGGCGGAACCCCATGCTATTACCTCAACTGCTGCCTCAGCTAATCCGGACACGAATTTACCTGCTCCTTTGCCTAGACAGCAAAAATCATTACAAGAGATAGCCATTGAGTTGGTGAATCCTATCAATGGTCTGCAATCGCTCAGCAGTGAATTCCTCTACCAACCGTATCAGGGAGAACTGCCGAACGCCGACCGGCAGACCTTGCGCTCTATTTCATTTACCCCCTCTTTCCCGTTTCACTTATCCAACGGCAAGAATATCGTCTTGCGTGCCACTATACCGGTAAATTTGACCCAACCGACTTATACCTATACGGGAGAGCCCCGCGATTTCACCGACTGGCGTATCCGTCAGGAAGCCGGAAGCATAGCAGCCAGCGGTGATTTCTCTTATGTTCACGCCCACATGTATGACATCAGTTACGATCTTGCTTATGGGGGCATCAATGAGCATGGATTAATCGCTATGGTCGGAATTGCCGGTGTATTGCCCACCTCTGAGGATGGTTCAGGTGCAAGGCACCTCTACCTGCTTGGCCCGGAGATTGCTGTGGGGAAAAAATTCGCAGGCGGCATTGCCGGTGGCTGGGTACACCATTTGACCAAGGTTGCTGCTACATCGCCGGATGTCGACCACAATGCCAACCTGAGCGAACTAAAGCTGTTTTTTGCTCATGAAATGGGCAACGGTTGGCAGATACTCTCCAATTCAAATATCACCTATGATTGGGAAGGGGAGAAGGACAACAAGCTACTGCTACCGCTGGGTGGCGGAATAGCTAAAACCATCCGTATCGGTTCGCTGCCGGTAAGGTTTGTCGTCGAAGCACAGAAATACCTGGAAACACCCAGCGCCTTTGGTCCGGACTGGTTGCTGAAATTCAGTATGGCATTCGTCGATATCAAGCGTTCACGGTTTTAAAAGGGGGGATTGTCGGAAAGTAGGCGATTGAGTATTAAAACCCAGCCCTTGAACGGAACCGTTCAAGGGCTGGCGATTGCATTCAATCGTTATAAATTAATTATGCGCCACCAGGTTCCCCGGTAAACTTAACTAAAATATCTTCGTCTGTCACAATCGCTTGGCAAGCTAAACGATATTTAGGAGGCATGTCGTACACAGTCGCGCGTTCTTCATCCTTCTTCGATAATTTACCAATATTTTTAAGTCCTTCACGCTCTTTGTCGGTCAACATTGCGCCTTTTATATGATCGCCATCGAGATGGGTCACCTCTACCAGGCAAGATCCACAGCGTCCATCCTTGCATTCATGCGGAATTTTAACGCCGTTTTCCTCAGCCACCCCTAATAGCGCATCACGTTTGCCGACAACGGCTTCCACTTTTTTATTTTTACGCATAATTGGCGATGAAAAATATACAGTAGCCATATCAAGTCTCCTTTTTTGATTGTATTGATAGCAAACGCATCAAAAAATGGACCGGTATTGCTGGTTAAAATTAACACTATCAGAATAAAAGTTCTTAGCATCTCGGCTTGTTCGGGTTAACTTTATTACACAACACAAGATCGCATTCTTAATACATCTGCCGCAGTAATACCAATTTGATTAATTACGATTCCACCCTGAGATGCGCTACTTTTTCACTGCTAAGCAGATTGATTCGGCGGGGCTGACCCGCAAAATTAATGTAACGAAGAAATGAAGCAGCACAACGTCTCACAATATGCGTATTTTCAACTACCTTAGGTGACGAGCCCATAACAGAATAATATTCAGTTCAGCATCAGCTTGACCACTTTCCAGAAGCATTTTGAATTTTGCATAAGTTGGAAAAAATTTAAGCAGATTGGTACTAAAGCTAACTGCAATTTATAAGCCACAAGGGATAGCCGTTCGGATCGCTGTGCGCAAAGGCATTTACCTCTGTTCGCTGCGGGTTGAGGCTGGCGTTAATTGAAAATAGATATTTTAAACAATGGATCACTTTGTTTTTGGGTTTCTTTGTTAATGCTTTGCAGGCCATCTTATCGGTTAATCCACATGGCATAGTCCGGGCAGGCCGGAATCTTAAAACGGATTGAAAATGCCAGTGTTGCAAAGATGACAAAGTGCATAGTTATGATATTTTTATGACAATTTAAGCTTGAGGAGGTGAGATGAAACTGCATCCAGCGGCAAATGTTCCAGCTTAAGTTCTTCCTGATGCCCCGATAATAATCGTAACCCCTGTGGTGCTTCGAAAATAAAATAACTTAACAACATTCCTGCTCAAT
>DATCZZ010000207.1:0-2738 GCA_036525635.1 Psychromonas sp.
ATTTGAGGTTAATAACCCCAGTTCGACACACGGCTGATAATCTAAAATTTCCAACAGCCCCTGCTCTTTTTCTGTTATCAGATAATAAGAGTAAATTTGCCGATCGCTATATTTCTGATTCGCTATTTCGGGATTGGATGGAATATCCCCCCTTGGGCAGACACACTCTCTAAGCAGATGCATCACGGTACCGGCAAGATCCATCGATACCAGATTATATTGAATACTCAAGCTGTTTTGATCTGTGACCAGTCTGATTTCACAGTTGAGTAAATCACCTCGGTGAACCATATATTGTACATCTTGGAATCGAAGTTCGACTGTTGATATCTGATCATTAATAACGGACAGCTCTAAAATACGGTCATTGTTGATAACAACAACCTTATTATATAACAGCACACCAGGATGAAGATTACGCCGATCTTCTTTTACCGGTACCTTAAAGCAATAGTTCGCGGCAAGAATTAGATCCTGATATTCGAAATATTGATGTGGGATGTCATCTGAAGATTTTACCTGTAATAGCCAAGGTCCAAAGTGATCGTATTCATGGTCAATTTTATCCATAATCATCTACCTTATTTTATTAAAGTCCACATATTCTCTTTGTTGGTGAAATAATTAAAACAAACAGTTACAGTTTTATAATTACTACTATGGTGAATTTGTTATTCATTATAAGTCCTTTTCAAAAAAGGGCTTATTACCATTAGTGAATAAATAGATATGGAGCCGCATTTTAAACTTTTTAGCATAAATAGATGCTCTAAAAATGCGCAGGAATGTTAAATGATAGTAAGCGTCTGATTCAGTAATCAGTAAAACATCAGGCTGTTTTGCGCCGCGTCTGTTTGATGTTTTCATATAAAGAGTCTGGCAATTACACATAAAAACAGCGATGTTATCGTTCAGGCTATTTTTTATTTAACGCTAACCAGATGCACAACAATATTGTAAACTTATCTATTATTGCCTCTTTTCACCTGCCACATGGAAACCTCACATGACTAAAAGCCCGCAAACATTATTATTATGGATGACCTTTGTCATGTCTTTGGTCTTTTCAGTCTGGCAGGTTCTGTTAAACAACTTTGTAATTGAACAGGCTCAATTTAGCGGCGCAGAAATAGGCATTTTACAAAGTTTACGCGAAGTGCCCGGCTTTTTAGCCTTCACTGCTATTTTTATCCTGCTTCTTATACGTGAACAGGCATTCGCCATACTGGCCCTCGCGATCTTATGCATTGGCGTTGCGATTACTGGTTTTTTCCCTAAAGTCTTAGGACTTTATTTAACCACTATCTTGATGTCCATCGGCTTTCATTATTTTGAAACGGTCAATCAGTCACTAACGTTGCAGTGGGTTGATAAAAAAGATACCGCGGGATTTCTAGGCAAAGCACTGGCTTGGCGCTCTGCTGCCGCGCTTTCCGGGTATGCGAGTATCTGGTTGATCATGACCTGGTTAAAGCTGGATTATGTGTGGATGTATGGATTAATCGGCAGCCTGGGTTTGTTAATGGTATTGACAATTACCCTCTATTTTCCAAAATATGATGTTGGCGAGATTCAGCATAAGAAAATAATACTGCGCAAAAAATATTGGTTATATTATCTGCTCACTTTTTTCTCCGGCGCAAGACGGCAAATATTTATGGTATTTGCCGGTTTCATGATGGTCGAGAAATTTGCTTATAGTGTCTCTGAAATCACCGCACTGTTTCTTATAAACTATGTGGTCAATTTATTATTTGCCCCAGCCATTGGCCGTTTTATTGGCCGTATTGGTGAGCAACGCGCTCTGACAATTGAATATCTCGGACTCATTATTATCTTTATCGGTTACGCTTTTGTCGAGCATGCTGAACTTGCCGCTGTTTTATATGTCACCGACCACCTCTTATTTGCGATGGCGATCGCGCTTAAAACCTATTTTCAGAAAATCGCAGATAGTAAAGATATCGCTGCCACCATGTCAGTCAGTTTCACCATTAATCACATCGCAGCGGTGGTCATCCCGGCACTGCTTGGCCTATTATGGTTGTACTCTCCACAGGCAGTCTTTTATATCGGCGCCGGGTTTGCTGTCTGCTCGCTGGTGCTTGCTCGCAATATTCCTGTTTCACCTGCGCAGGGGAATGAAGTTAATTGGGATTGGGCAACAAAAAAACGCAGTCTGGCATTAGATAATAAAACAGACTAAATGAGACCGGCCTAAGCAGTAATGGCCAATGTTGTTTGAAAAAACGCCATTCTCTATTAGATTCTAACGCGTCAAATTATCTCGTTGTTGTTAATGATAAATAATCCTTTATTATTGCCATTTCGTGGGTATAGTTCAGCTTCATTTGAATGCTTTAAAATAGTCGTCAGTATTCAAGTCATGTATTAATAATGGAGGATGTTATGGGTATAGGTAAATATTTGCGATGGGAAGATGCTAAGGGTGACGTCTTTAGACCCGTTTCTATCACTGGAAATCGATTGCTCAGCAATAGAACGCTGAATAAGAGCACTGCGTTTACTTATCAAGAGCGTGAAGATTTTGGGCTAAATGGCCTGTTACCACCACGTGTGCAAACCTTTGAAGATCAACTGAACCGCGTTTATCACGGCTTTCGTCATTCCTCTACAGATATTGAAAAGTATCAATATTTACGCGCTCTGCAAGATAGAAATGAAACCTTATTCTACGCACTTATTTCCCGTCACATTGAAGAGATGGCACCGATTAT
>DATCZZ010000208.1:0-3293 GCA_036525635.1 Psychromonas sp.
AGCCATTATTTATTATGAGTAAAAATCCCTCATCAGCATTCAACCTTCAGCCCATATACAAGCTCTTCACAATTAGCTGATTTATAAATTGTAGTCTTCAGACAAGATGACAATAATATACCCAAACAGCCTAGATCAAGGAGTTAATATGCACCATATTTTAACAAGGACAAAAGTAACAAAAGAGGATAATTTTTCCTTTCTGTTATTCGGTCTTATTTTTTTACTTTTTTCCAGCGCATGTGTTGACCAATTTTTTGCTAGCAGCCGTTTCGGTCAATATCTAATTATCGCGTTGACCATCATCTCCATGTTAATAGGCCTCTGGAGTTTCCGAAACCGCCACTTTGCCTTCAAAACAAGCATTGGAATCGTTTTAGCAACCCTGCTGATCACCACGGTAATAGCAATACTCGATAAAGTGGAACTAGAGTTCATTCATCTATTACTGATGCTTGTGTTTTTTACTCTCTCCGTAAAACTGGCTTTTCAACAAGCACTCTTTTCTGGAGAAATAACCATCAACCATATTGTTGGCTCAATCTGTATCTTTTTATTACTGGGTTTAATATGGGCAGTGTTGTATTTATTACTTATGGAGCTTATACCTGTCTCTTTTTCTGGAATAGAGCAAGGCTCATGGAAAGTGAATTTCTCTGATTTTATCTATTTTAGTTTTGTGACCCTTACCACTCTGGGGTTTGGTGATTTACTGCCTAAGGCCCCGTTGGCGCGTTTTCTTGTTTATATGGAAGCCGTTGTGGGGGTATTTTATATGGCGATTGTAGTGTCAAGTCTAGTCGGCGCAGCCCTGAACTCTTCGCCTATAAAAAGGGTTAATTAGATGTTTTACGAAGGCACCGAAAAACGCTTAGAGATTTGTGTAAAACAATTTAATTTATTAGCCTTTACAGATGATTTTTGGCAAAAAATGGTGCTGCAGGCTGATGCTTTTATACTATCTGAGATAAAAAACGAGCAGCTCAAGGCTTACCTGTTATCGGAATCAAGCCTGTTTATCTGGCAGGATAGGTTATTGCTGATCACCTGCGGCAATACTCACCTGGTTAAAGCAGCACAATTTTTCCAAAACAGGATAGGCAGAGAGCATATCCAATCCCTCCTTTTTCACCGCCACCAAGCGCAATTACCTGATCTACAGAAAAGCAGTTTTGCGCAAGATACAGTCCTTTTAAAAACGCATCTGCAGGGGGAAACCAAACATTGGCGGGGCAGCTATCGCGGCGATCTTTTTATATTCGGAGAGGCAGCGAGAGGAGCTGTAAAGAGCAGGCAAATATTAATGCTGCATGGCTTGTGCGGTGCATTTGCCAGTTCATTACAATCGGGTGCGGCCGGCGAGCAGCTAATTGAGTCAACATTAGCCGTACTCAGTTTTTTCCCATGCCTGCAGATAGACCAGTTTACCTTTACTCCAAAAGGTTATTCATTAAATGCGATTGCGGGAGAGGACTACTTAACCATACATATTACACCGGAAAAATTAAGTACCTATTTAAGCTTAGAGAGCAGCTTTGCAACGCAGGAAATAGATCCCTTTATCGAGCATCTGCACAGCCTCTTCCAGCCGCAACAAAGTAACTTGATGAGTTTTATGCCTGACCCCGATCAAGGGCTACAAATCACAGTTTCACCTGTTTAAGCAGAGGTATTAACTATTCCAGCGTGAAGACAGCCTGTACCTGGTCGTTGATTTTGATCTTGCTGAGCTGATAAGTGTTATCGCTTGTTTTTTCACTCATCGCCCGCATCATCAGAGGCTGAGCATACTGCTGCTGATAATTAATTGAATAAATTTTACCTAACTTCACTTGATAGGCTGATGCCAAATTTTCAGCTTTATCCTTGGAGTCCTGAATAGCCAGACGGCGGACTTTTAATAACCATTGTTGCGGAGATTGTAAACCGTACTGCATCTGCTCAATAGAATCGATATTTGCTGCTATTACAGACTCTAAAAATAGATTCACTTTATCGAGATCCGTCAACAGATAAGTTAAATCACGTGTTGCCGCAATTCCCTGCAGGATACGTTGCTCTTTTGCATACTGATATTGCTCCCTTGTATTAATATTACCCCTTTCCAGCACGGTCGTATCAAAGCCGGCTTTTTCCAAGTTCACTAACAGTGCCGAAATTTGCTGATCAACTTTCTGTTTTGCTTCCGCGGCAGTCTCTTCTAATGCTGTCGCTTTAAATTGAATAAGCACCTGATCCGGCTGCACTTCAATTTGCGCACTGCCTGTGACTGCAACATGCGCTGCATCAGGTATAGCGTTTATATCGGCGAAAGTACCGAGGGAAAAAAGCGAAATAATAACCAGGAATAGATATTTATAATAGCGCATAGATGGGCCTCCAATAAGTGATGCAGTCAATCATTAAACCTATGACAGAGCTTACCTCCGTTAGTTGCATCAATGCGTAATTTTAGGTAAAAAAAAGCCAGCAATTAAGCTGGCTTGATAATTTAAAGTGCCTGCAGCTATGCAGGCCAGTTAAATTATAATACGTCGATGGCGTTAAGGTCAGCAAATGCTTTCTCAAGACGAGCAACCATTGACTCTTGAGCGGCACGTAACCAAACACGTGGATCGTAGTATTTTTTGTTAGGCGCATCGTCACCAGTTGGGTTACCGATTTGGCCTTGCAGGTAATCATGGTTTTTCGCTTCGTAATTACGGATACCATCCCAACATGCCCACTGAGTATCTGTATCGATGTTCATTTTGATAACACCGTAACCGATAGACTCTTGGATTTCAGCTTCACTCGAGCCAGAACCACCGTGGAATACGAAGTTTAGCGTGTTAGCTGGAACACCGTGTTTTTCAGAAACATATGCTTGAGAATCACGTAGGATAGTTGGCGTTAGTTTAACGTTACCTGGTTTGTATACGCCATGTACGTTACCGAAAGAAGCCGCGATTGTGAAGTTCGGGCTAATTTTAGATAGTTCAGTGTATGCGTAATCAACTTCAGAAGGTTGCGTGTACAGTAAAGACGCATCCATATCAGAGTTATCAACGCCGTCTTCTTCACCACCAGTACAGCCTAGTTCGATTTCTAGCGTCATACCCATTTTAGCCATACGCGCTAGGTATTTAGCACAAGTTGCGATATTTTCTTCTAGAGGCTCTTCAGAAAGGTCGATCATGTGTGAAGAGAAAAGAGGTTTACCAGTTGCAGCGAAATGCTCTTCAGATGCAGTTAGTAGTCCGTCAATCCAAGGAAGCAGTTTTTTAGCTGCATGGTCAGTATGAAGAATAACT
>DATCZZ010000209.1:0-3254 GCA_036525635.1 Psychromonas sp.
CTGGATGCTGATCAGCAGCAAAAAATTGATGTTCGTCAGGCACTGTCTGGACGTGGCGTAGATAAAAATGCCCAGCGAGCCGAACTTATCAAAGACTGCCACCTGCTGTTTTGCGCCTCCATTGGCGGCCCAGCCGCTGCACGGGTTATCCGCAGTGGTATTCATCCGATGAAATGCAAACCGGTAGATGACAAGTTCCCCGCTATCACAGAACAACTTGACCTGCTGCAACAGCGTATACAAAGCGCGGCCCTGCCCCCCTGGTTAGCCAAACTTACCGGTCAGACTGAACAACTGAGCGCTCGTTTTGACACGATGGAGTAAAAGCTGCGGGTTTCGAGCTTCGAGTCGATAGCAGGAAAGCTCGGAGCTAGAAGCTCATCACCCGTAACCGCCCCTGAATGTCGTGTTGCATCCCATTCATTGTCACAAACACCACAGCAAACAATCAAATAAAATCAATAAGTTACAGTAGGCATGACAGTTGCATCAGGATCAGTAGAGATGATGACTAATGGGAGTTTATATGCGTCAATCAGTAATAAATGAACTACAAAATGAGCCCGCTTGTAGCCATAACAAAAAATCTAAATCAGGCTGTGCGCCGGCTAAACCAGGTGCTACCGCAGGGGGTTGCTGTTTTGACGGAGCACAGATAACGCTGCTGCCCATCACAGATGTCGCACATATCGTTCATGGCCCGGTTGGCTGCGCCGGCAGTTCCTGGGACAAACGCGGCACACAAAGTTCAGGCCCACAGTTATTCCGTTTGGGTTTCACAACTGACTTAAATGAGCAGGATGTCATTATGGGACGTGGCGATAAACGCCTTTACCATTCCATATTACAGGCAGCAAAAAAGCACAACCCTGCAGCCGTTTTTGTTTATAACACCTGTGTGCCGGCAATGGAGGGGGATGATATCGAGGCGGTCTGCAAAATGGCGCAGGCAAAAGTGAATCTGCCGGTTATCGCCATTGATGCCGCGGGGTTTTACGGTAATAAAAACCTCGGTAACCGCATCGCCGGTGAACTGATGGTTGAAAAGGTCATCGGCTCCGCACTGCCCGCCCCTAAACCTGATTTCAGTGAAGGCCGTGTGCATGATATCGCCCTGGTCGGTGAATACAATATTGCCGGCGAATTATGGCATATCCTGCCGCTGCTGGATAAATTGGGGCTACGTGTTTTAGCTAATTTATCGGGTGATTGCCGCTTTAAGGAGCTGCAAACCATGCACCATGCAGAAGCATTAATGCTGGTTTGTTCGCGGGCACAGATTAATGTTGCACGTAAACTCGAAGAAAAATACCAGATCCCCTGGTTTGAAGGCAGTTTCTACGGTATTCGTGATGTTTGTGATGCCCTGCGCCAATTTGCCAGCCTAATCAAGGATCCGGATCTTACCCTGCGTACTGAACAATTAATTGCCGATGAACTGGCTTGGCTCAATGAAGCCTTAACCCCTTACCGTGAAAAATTAAAAGGGAAAAAAGCACTTTTATATACAGGCGGCGTAAAATCCTGGTCGATTGTCTCAGCACTGCAGGATCTCGGCATGCAGGTCGTTGCCAGCGGCACGCGGAAAAGCACTGAAGAGGATAAAGCAAGGATCCGCGAACTGATGGGCAATGATGCCATCTTACTTGATGAAACCAGTCCCCGTAATCTACTCGATGTCGCTTATCAATATAAAGCGGATGTCATGATTGCCGGCGGTCGCAATATGTATACCGCATATAAAGCGAGAATGCCGTTTGTTGAGGTGAACCAGGAGCGAGAGCACGCTTTCGCCGGGTTCAAAGGTATGGTTACCCTCGCACAACAATTATGTTTAACCCTTGAAAGCCCCATTTGGCAGCAGGCACGCAGCCCTGCTCCCTGGTTGTAACAAAGGGTAAAAATAATTTTGTTTGTAATTACTAATTCGAGGAAGATGATATGGCACAGATAATCGCCAATAAAAAACCGCTGGCAGAGCAACCCCTAAAGGTGGGGCAGCCACTTGGCGCCGCCTTAGCTTTTTTAGGCACAGACAAAGCGATGCCGCTGATGCATGCAGCACAAGGCTGCAGCGCCTTTGCTAAAGTATTTTTAATTCAACATTTTCATGAACCCATTCCCATGCAGTCAACGGCAATGGATCCGATTTCAACGGTGATGGGATCTGATGAAAACTTGTTTCAAGCCTTCACTAATTTATGCCAGCAGCACCACCCCAAACTGATTGGTCTGCTCACCTCAGGGTTAACCGAAGCACAAGGCTCGGATATTAAAGCTGCCGTTAAATTATTCCAAAAAGAGCATCCTAAATATAAAAACACCGCAATCATTCCGGTGAATACGCCCGATTTTTACGGTTCTCTGGAAAATGGCTATGCCGCTGCGGTCGAGGCTATGATAGAAAACCTTGTGCCGGAAAAAGCACCCAGCAGTGTGCGCCGTAAACGGATTAATATTTTAGTCAGTCATATGCTGACGCCGGGAGATGTGGAGCTGTTAAAGAGTTATGTTGAAGCCTTCGGTTTAACCCCAGTGGTTATTCCGGATTTGAGTTTATCCCTTGATGGGCACTTAACAGAGCAGGACTTTAACGCTTTATCGCAAGGCGGAACAACGGTTGAACAGATTAAAACCTTAGGCCAGGGATTAGCAACGATCGTAGTTGGCCGTTCATTAGAACGTGCCGCCGGTATGCTGGCGCAACGCACGCGCATCCAGACGGAAACCTTTGCTCACCTGCATACACTGGAGCAGACAGACCGCTTAATAACATTATTAAGTCAGCTTAGCGGACGCAAAGTGCCGGCCTCACTGCAACGCGCGCGCGGACAACTGTGTGATGCGCTTATTGATACCCATACGCAACTTGGCGGAAAAAAAGCAGCCCTGGCAATGGAGGCGGACCATTTGACCGCGTTCAGCGCCCTTTTTGAGACGATTAACATAAGATCATCTGTGATTATCGCCCCCTGCAATCAACCCCAACTGGTTTCGCTGCCCGTTGAGCAGGTGCAAATTGGCGACTTACAGGATCTGCAGGAACAAGCCGAGCGCGAGAGTGTTGATTTGCTGCTGGCAAACTCCCATGCCGGCGCTATTGCCAAAAAAATGCAGATTCCACTGCTGCGTATCGGTATTCCGGTGCACGACCAATTTGGTTGCTTTGCGAAAAGTTATATCGGTTATACGGGTATTCGCAATACGCTTTTTGAACTGGCAAATTTATTACGCCATGAAGTGCATAGCATTCC
>DATCZZ010000210.1:0-4622 GCA_036525635.1 Psychromonas sp.
TAAAAAACAGTTTTTTTTACAATTATCTTTTATACATATTTTGCGAACAAGTTATCCACAAAACAACCAAAGTTACCCACAGAGATAACTTTGGTTTGCCAGTTATAACTGTTTTACTATACTGCTCAGGTCGTCAAATACGGCTGTTGCTATTTTTTCGCCCTCTGAAGTTATCACTTTACCTGTTCTGACGAGATAGTTTGTTTTTATGCCAGCCGCTAAACCCGCTTGTATATCTGATACTTTATCCCCGACCAAGATAGACTGGCTTGGATCTATATTTAAGTCTTCTATTGCATTGATCAGCATGCCTGGTTTTGGCTTGCGGCAATCGCAATCAACTTTATATTCTCCAAGCCCATTTTCTGCATGATGCGGGCAATAATAGATACCATCTAGATCGACACCTCTGTCGGCTAATGACCAATCCATCCACTCTGTTAGATTATGAAATTGCTCTTCACTAAAATATCCGCGCGCAATACCCGATTGGTTTGTAATAACAACTAATAAGTAGCCTTTTTCTTTAAGTGCTCTGCAAGCATCAATAACGCCATCAATAAATTGAAAATCATCGCTATTTGAGACGTAACCATTATCGACATTCAGTACACCATCTCTATCAAGAAAAACGGCACGTTTACCATTGGCGACCGCCATATTATTTCCTTCTTTGTTTGGGGATCTTTAAAATGCTATTATGCCACTCATCCTTTCCCCCTTCTATTTATAAAGAGCATCTTATGATACGTTTTATTATTCTCTCTTTTACAGCCATTCTATTGACGGCATGCAGTCACTTTGATTTTTCCTCTAATGTTGATAAACAGAATTTCGAAGATTATTTCAAACCTTCACAAGTTACTGTTTATGAAAAATCGCAATTGACGGATCTCGATTATCAATTTATCGGTGCTGTTGAGGGCAGTAGTTGTCAGGAGGAGGAAAATGATCGCCCCGCAGATATCAGAGAAGCACGCACCAATGCGCGCATTCATGCCGCAGAAATGCAGGCGAATGGTATTGTTTTCCAGTCATGTTTAACTTTTAAAAAAGATAGCGCCTGTGTTTCAAATATCATCTGTTATGGCCGCGCTATAAACGTCAGCTTACCCGGTAAAGAATAAATATTATGCTCAATCACATTGGTTATATTCACTCTCCCTATAAAGAGAAGTTTGCCGTACCACGGCAACCGGGTTTGGTACCTAGCGCCATGGCGGAGTTAGAGATAGTCCCCCCCTATGATGATATCAATGCCTTTTCAGGTTTGGCAGCATTCAGCCATTTATGGTTGGTTTTCATTTTCCATAAGAATAGTGCTGCCAACAGTTCGAATAAATGGAGCCCTACGGTACGCCCGCCGCGACTTGGCGGTAATAAACGCTTAGGTGTTTTTGCGACACGCTCCCCCTGCCGCCCCAACCCCATAGGTCTATCTTTAGTTGAGTTTCATGGTATTAAACAGGTCAATGGTAAGATTTTCTTAAAGTTGAGTAATATTGATTTGGTAGAGGGAACGCCTATCATTGATATCAAACCCTACATTCCCTATGCCGACGCGAAACCAGATGCACAGGCGGGTTTTGCCCAACAGGAGCCGGCATCGTTAATGCAGGTCCAGTTTTCCAGCGTTGCTCAGAAAAAGCTCGACTTGCTTAAAGAGCTGCATCCAACACTGCAGCAATTAATTATTGAAGTGTTGCAACAAGATCCCCGTCCTGCCTATAAAAAGAATAAAGCAGATACAAAAATATATGCCGTGCACTTGTGTGACTTTAATATATCCTGGATTAATGAGGGATTGACGACTACCGTGCTCGATATCGAGATCTGGTCTTAGCAAAATAATAACCGCTGACAGCCCCAACCAGTGCCCCTAGCAGATGACTTTCAAATGACACGCCAACTTTTGTCGGCAACACACCATAAATTAAGCCCCCATAAACAATCACTGTAATAAGAGAAATTATAATGTGCAGAAACTTTCTGCGGACAAAACCATAAACGATTAAATATCCCCAAAAGGCATATATCACGCCGCTCATCCCAATGTGCACTCTGTTGCCTTGAGCGAATAACCACACCAATGCCCCCGTGGCTATGATATGTAAGATAAATACCAAGCAGAACCGTTTAACACTGTGCACACCAATTAATGCGCCAAACACAACAAATGGCACAAAATTACTGAATAGATGTGGCCAGCCTGCATGCAGAAAAGGGGCAAAGAAAATACCGCTAAGATGATCAACAGAACGCGGGACAATCCCAAACTGATTCAAGTTCACCGGCAATACCATGTTAATGATCACAAGCATGCAGCAAACCAGCATAATCGCTGTACTGTATTTTCCAGCCAATAGATAACGTGTCATGCAGTTCCTCATAATTTTTCCTTTAGGAGGATAAAATAGCTGAAAGCTGGCCCCAATTTCAATTATATTTTACAAATAGAATAAGAAACCTTTAGTCATAACGCTTCCACTGTTAAAATCTGCGAAATTTATTTACCAATTCGATCAATTAAGGATATCCATGCGTACTACCAACTACTTACTTTCAACTCAAAAAGAAGCGCCAAGCGATGCTGTCATTGTCAGCCACCAGCTTATGTTACGTGCCGGTATGATCCGCAAATTAGCATCGGGTTTATATACCTGGTTGCCAACGGGTTTACGTGTTTTACGTAAAGTTGAAAACATCGTCCGTGAAGAGATGGAACGAGCAGGCGTAATCGAAGTGTTAATGCCTGTCGTGCAACCTGCAGATCTTTGGATTGAAACAGGTCGTTGGGATAAATTCGGTGGCGAATTATTACGCATTAAAGATCGCCATACTCGTGACTTTGTTTTAGGTCCCACCCATGAAGAAGTGATCACCGAATTAGTACGCAAAGAGGTTAACAGCTATAAACAACTGCCTTTAAACCTATTTCAAATTCAAACAAAATTCCGTGATGAAACACGCCCGCGTTTTGGTGTCATGCGTGCCCGAGAATTTACCATGAAAGATGCTTACTCTTTCCACCTTGAAGATGAATGTTTAGAAAAAACCTATCAAACCATGTTTGTGGCTTATTGCCGAATTTTTGAGCGCTTAGGCCTTGAATACCGCCCTGTTATTGCCGATACCGGCAGCATTGGTGGCAGCGCCTCCCATGAATTCCATGTATTAGCGCAAAGTGGGGAAGATGCAATTGTATTTTCTGATCAAAGTGATTATGCCGCCAACATTGAAAAAGCGGAAGCATTAGCCCCTGCTTTTGACCGCCCTGCCGCAACCGCTGAAGTAACTGAAGTGTTAACTCCGAATACTCACACAATTGAAGAGGTGGCGGCATTCTTAAATATTGAAACATCAAAAATCGTTAAAACCTTACTGGTTGAAGGCAGTTGTGCAGAGGGGGAAATTGCCCCTGTCGTTGCACTGGTATTACGCGGTGATCATAATCTCAATGAAATTAAAGCCGAACATATCGAAGGCATTGCCAGCCCACTCACTTTTGCCAATGAACAGCAAATTAAAGCTGCTGCAAATTGTGATGCGGGATCAATTGGCCCCAAAGGATTAACAATTAAAGTGATTGTTGACCGTGCGGCTGAGAAACTGGCGGATTTTGTTTGTGGTGCCAATGAAACCGGCAAGCATTTGACCGGCGTCAACTGGGATCGTGATATTAGTGAATATCAAGTTGCCGATTTGCGTGATGTCGTTGAAGGCGACCCAAGTCCTTGTGGTCAAGGTACCCTGTCGATTGCCCGTGGTATAGAAGTGGGTCATATTTTCCAATTGGGCGATACCTATGCAAAAGCGATGAATGCCGCTGTACTTAATCAGCAGGGTAAAAACCAAATCATGACGATGGGTTGTTACGGTATTGGTATATCACGTATTGTCGCGGCAGCCATTGAGCAGAATAATGACAAAAACGGTATCATCTGGAATGATGCACTTGCGCCATTCTCCGTGGTGATTGTACCGATGAATATGCAGAAGTCGCATCGTGTTGCAGAGCTTGCAGAGAAATACTACGCGGAGCTGCAAGCGGCAGGTATCGAAGTCTTATTTGACGATCGTAAAGAGCGCCCCGGCATAATGTTTGCCGATGCAGAGCTTATCGGCATCCCGCATACATTAGTGATTGGCGAGCGCAGCCTGGATAATGGTGTCATTGAGTATAAAGATCGTGTATCAGGTGAAAAACAAGAAGTTGCCATTGAGAACGTGATCGACTTTATTAAAGCTAAACTGGCTTAATATTTATCTGCCAGAGCAATTAAAAAGCCAGTGTTTTAACACTGGCTTTTTTTTTGCAGCCCAAAGTGGGGTTAATTCTAACGGGTAAAATTGCGCAATGGCTGGTATCGCTTAGTATAATTTGAAGGCTTGGGGATAATAGTGTCATACTGTTGATCGCAACCTGACACCATGGGTGAAAAAATGAAAAAACCACTGCAAATAAAATTATTACCTTTGTTATTTCTACTTTTTAGCGCATTTACCTCTGCGGAAAAGCATATGCTCAATAATCCCTACGGTTTAACCACCGAAACAGAACTCAGCAATACTTTTAATCCTCAAATAAATACATTTTGGGAAAAAAATGCACGTTCAGATTA
>DATCZZ010000211.1:0-4582 GCA_036525635.1 Psychromonas sp.
CAGCATGAGCCGAGATAGACTTCTTTGATGCTTGTTTATCCATAGGTATAACCTTTTATCATCCATGCGGCTCTTCCGTTATAAAATTAACCGTGCTTAGCCTGCGTATTTATTAACACACAATGTAAACTAGTTTAATGACATTGATATAAATAATCTGTTGCGATAAAAATATCAAAAAAAAGCCGGATAGACATCAAGTTAAATTTTTTTATGTCAAAAAAGCCATAAAAAAATAAAAACAGCAAGGTGCCGATATAAGGTGACAGTATTAATACTAATACTACTGCATTTAATTAAATGGCCAAAAATTGTGTGGAAAAAATGATTGAAAACAAAGATGTTATCATTGATTTTAATCTGTCAGTTATGTGGAATGGTATAAGTTGTCATCTTGAACAATAATATTTAATAACGTTATTTTATCTCACCGTAAAAATATGCCCAACTCATCTGGCTGATATATCTATAAAAATAGGGGGCGCGATGCACAAATTAAATATAAAAAGACGGATTGTCTTAACCGGTGGCCCGGGTGGCGGAAAAACGACAGCACTGGATCTATTTCGCCGCGAATTGCTGGGCAAAATAGCCTCAGTACCCGAAGCGGCGACGATGATATTTAGCGGCGGCATACCGCGCTCATTGCATGAAGAAGTAATTTGCGCTCAGCAAATTGCTATCTTCAGTTTGCAGCGCCATTTAGAGGATGTGCAGCGAACCGCGCACCCGGACTGCCTTATTCTCTGCGATCGGGGAGGGTTAGATGGACTGGCCTATTGGCCCCGTTCTGAAGAGGACTTTTTTAAAACAATGAACACTTCATTGAGTTACGAATTGAGCCGTTACGATGCGGTCATTTTTTTTGAAACAGCGGCGAACTCTGGTCAGGAGATCAAAAGCAATAATCCGATCAGAAATGAATCGGCTCAAAAAGCGATTATTCTGGACCAACGGCTACAACAAATATGGTCGCAACATCGTAATTTTAATTTGGTTTCCCGTGATGAATCCTTTATTAAAAAAATCATGTTTGGTATCGCCACCATTAATGATGTGATAGCTAAAATATAACCCTGGCATTGGCGACCTACTCTACTTTGTTTATGCTCTTATCTAATCGCGTGGGTAATAAAGGTGTTGACCGCACTATTTTCCACGGGCGCTCTAAAAGCAGGCGTAATAAAGTGCGGAGCCACTAACAGCTCTTTATCAATCAGGCGGGTTATCAGCGGTAAAAACTCCAGCGATGTTTTACCGCTAAGCAGATGGTTAAAATTAGGCTCGTGTTCATAAGCATTTAAAATCAACCTGAAACCTTTAAGGTAAAGATAATCTTTGGTGTAACCACCACCACGATATACGCGGGCAGTAATAACGTAAGCCTGTTCATCACTAATACGGTATGTCTCTTTAAGCAGCAGAAAAGTAGTACGGAAGTTTTTATCTTCGATCATTGATTTAACCGCGATAACACGCAGCGCTAATGTTCTTAAGCGTTGCAGGGTTAAATTACCAGATAAATATTCACTTAAAATCGCCAAGCCTTCCTGAGTTGTGGTATTGATCGGACAGCCTAAAGATAAAATGCGCAGGGGCTGTTTGTTACCATTAAGCGAGGTTACCAAGTGAACGCCTAATTCATGGTGAGCGAGCGCCATTGCATCGGTTTGAGATAACTTAGCCCGGCTATTAATGCGCACCCGGGTACCTGAAACCAATGCGGTGGCAACCATATCATCATCAAGTTCCATCTCCCATGTGTAGTTTTCGCTGCCGCCCATACTCTGCAAAATATCTTTAATACCAGCAGCATCTAAAAGAACACCATTATCTTCATCGGGGAGTTCGGGCAAATGCAAAATGAACTGCGCATTATGGATATCTTTCTCACAGGGTTCACCATAATAACGCAGTGAATCGTAAAGAAATTCCGCACTACCTATTGATTTGTACTGGTCTATTTTATCCACGTAGGAATCAATAACCGCTAAATATAATTGATAGAGATCTTCATCCTGTATTTTTTCTAGCGGCAAATTAAACAAGCTGCGTTTCAGTGCAAAAGGATCTATTTGATTTTCTCGGTAGACAAATGCAGGCTCAGATGAAAAGTGGTTGGCAAAAAAACGCTCTTTCTCCTGTAAATAATTTAATGGTTTTACCGCTTCAAGGATCTTGATATTGCTGACTAATGCATTTAGTTCCTGATCGATACTGGTGAAAAGAGGATTAATACTATTTTTAAGTAAATCAGACATAAGTCATCATCCTGCAGGTGGCATTTTTTGAGTATGCTTTAATGAGTGGTGAAGCGTGCGTGCTAGCATTATTTTTTACTTTATTGAGCGACAAAAAAGTCTGCCTGACAAGTTTTTATCAAAAAAACTCTTTTCCGACTTAGGTTGGCCTTATATTTTTCAGCTCTTGGAGCATCTAAGGCTCTGTTTTGACCTTTTCTTTCCGCAGAGCCCTCAAGACTTGCTCCGGACTTGTCTGTATCGTAAAACGCGCACACTATATGGTCAATATAATTTAACAACCTCAGGGCAATACAAACTGAAATTTCCGCATTACTGATACTAAAAACTGAAACGGTATTGAGATGCATCCTCCTCAACAACGATCCCCTCTTCTATGGCACGCAGCCATGCTTCAGAATAGTACTCCTCATCTGAAGGTGCATGGTGATGATCTGCGAAGTTTATTTCATAGGATACCACTACGCGGTCGCTATCATTTTCGATGATTGAAACTTTCATTATTCACCTCCTTCGTTATCTATAAAAGCGATACAGATTAGGGATAAAACGGCCAGCAGCAATCTCTCCCCTGGTGATCTCGCCAACGTACTGTTTTTCTATAGAATGGCTCATAGCAGATCATTAATAGTGTAAGCTTTTATTACTCAGGAAAAATCAACACTATCATGTCATTGGTTGCAGGAAGCAGTTTTTCTACTGTGCAAACTCAATACGCCGATAGGGTTGATTTTAACCAGCAAGACTCTCCACCTATTTGATGCGTTTGCTATTAACATTACAGCGGTACAACATTATTAGCACAGGGCCCCTTCTGACCTTGCCCTACTTCAAATTCAACTTTTTGGCCTTCATTGAGTGTTGCATAACCGCCGGTTTTGATTTGAGAATGATGTACAAAGAGATCCTTACCGCCATCATCCGGTGTAATAAAACCAAAACCTTTGTCTGCATTGAACCATTTAACTGTTCCCATCGCCATAATCAACTCTCCCCTTATCATTAGCTTTATTTTAATATTGTGCTTTTTTTGCTGAATAAAAAATAAGATCAACAAACCCGTGAATACTCTCTGGTTATCTGCATAACATCAGATTAGACTGAATGTTTGCAGTAATATCAACCGGCAAATAAATTATAGTTCATCGTTAAAAAAACGAATTTAAGTAATCTGAACTCAGCTTAAAAATAATGGATCATTGTCGTTGTATTCTGATTGAGAAGTGAACTGAACTATCTAGATCATCAGCCTTCTACCTAGAATGGCATCATTTATCGTCTTGCTGATTCCTGCATCTTCAAGTAATTTGAATATAAGTGGATCTTTATAACAAACTTTGTTTATCTGTATTATTGTGAAGGAGGGAAACATGTTTACGCTGCGCTTATTAGTAAGCTCTACAACACTGGCAATCACATTATTTATTTCAAACCTGTCACTGGCAACCTCCTGGCAGAGTGTCGCAGAGCCTTATCCGTCTCTGCCCGAAGCAATAGGGGGCTATAATAATGGCTGCCTGGCCGGCGCACAGACAATGCCGATTGAAGGCAGAGGATTCCAGGTTATTCATGCATCGCATAATCGTTATTATGGTCATCCTGAACTTATTCAATTTATCAAAGATCTGGGCGTAAAGGTTAAGAGGAGCAGCGGTAAAGATCTGCTGATTGCCGATATGTCCATGCCAAGAGGCGGTGATTTCCTTTCTGGACATGCAAGCCATCAAATCGGTCTGGATGTTGACCTGTGGTTTCGCCAAGTTGATAAATCGTTTTCTCCCGCTCAACGAGAAACGCCCTATTCTGTCAATGTGGTTAACCAGAAGCTGTTTAAGGTAAACAAGAATTGGCAAAATGCCCATGCCACCATGATCCGTCTTGCAGCGCAGGATCCGCGCGTAGCCCGTGTTTTTGTCAATCCAGCCATTAAGCAACAGCTCTGCACTATGAATTGGAAAAATGATAACTGGTTAAGCAAGGTGCGCCCTTGGTGGGGACATTCAAGTCATATGCATGTCCGCTTGATGTGCCCGGCAGGTGATAACTTATGTGTAAACCAACCCGCGCCTGTAAACGGCAATGGTTGCGATGAAATAGCCTGGTGGAAAGCAGAAATGGCGAAACCTAACTCCCCTCAGGAGACGCAGCAAAAACAGCTTCAAATAAAACCTAAGCAGTGTGAGCCGTTATTGGTAACGGCAAACTAAGCCTATAAAAGCAATTCAGGCATCCTTTCAGCGCGAGAAGATGCCTTGCTTGTATTTACAACGCGCGCGCAGTAATAACGTGTTTAACCTGAGCTATCGCTTTAATCAGCTCAT
>DATCZZ010000212.1:0-2085 GCA_036525635.1 Psychromonas sp.
AATACTGGCTCTTGTTTTAAGTGCTTTTCGCATTGATGACAGCGGTAGTTTTCAGCACCTGATTGATACGGTATTACTGGATTATACCTTAAATACCTTACTTTTGATTTTAGGGGTGATGGCCTTAAGTTCTATATTTGCATTGCCAGTAGCCTGGTTTGTTGCCTGTTGCGAATTTCCTGGTCGTAGTATATTACAGTGGGCGTTGATGCTCCCTCTGGCCCTTCCACCTTATATAGTTGCCATTGTTTACACCGATCTGCTTGATTTTTCAGGTCCGGTGCAGCAATTTTTACGTATTTTAATGGGCTGGCGTGATAGCTCTGATTATTACTTTCCCGATATTCGCACGATTTTCGGCGCAATAATTATATTAAGCTTAGCCCTCTACCCGTATTTGTATCTGTTATTAAGAGGTGCTTTTTTGGGGCAATCAGGTGGATTGTTTCAGGCTGCTCGCACCCTGGGGTTATCACCCATGCGCGCTTTTTTTCATGTTTCTTTACCGCTTTGCCGATCTGCCATTGCGGTTGGTTTATCATTAATTGCGATGGAAACATTAGGCGATTTTGCCACGGTGCATTATTTTGCTGTGAGCACCTTAACCACGGCCGTTTATAATACCTGGTTAGAGTTAGGCAGCTTGACCACTGCCGCAAAAATTTCATCACTGATGTTATTGGGACTGGTGGTTTTAATCAGTCTGGAAAACTACAGCCGCCGCAGACAAAAATTATATCAGCGCAGTGGTGCAACCCATACCGAGTTGCGTTTTGTTTTACGCGGCTGGCAGAGGTGGGGAGCCTTACTTTTTTCCTGGGGAGTGCTATTTTTCTCTTTTATCCTACCCCTAGGTGTTCTCCTTTATTATGCGACTATCTATTTCGGCAAATCACTTAACCTTTCTTTGTGGAAATATACTCTAAATAGTCTCTGGCTGGCCATGATTGTGGCTCTTTTAGCATTGTTAATCGCATTGATTGTTAATTTTTATCGGCGCTTATCGCCAGGATGGGTGGCCAGAGCGACTATACGTTTATCCTCTTTAGGATATGCGCTGCCCGGTACTGTGGTTGCTATCGCCGTATTAATTCCCTTGAGCAGTTTGGATTTGTGGTTCAACAGACAGCTCTTGGCATACGGTTATTCAAAAGTCGGTTTGCTTTTCTCCGGCACGCTGCTCATTTTAGTGGCCGGCTATTTAGTGCGCTTTAGCGCGATAGCGGTAGGCAGCATAGACAGCAGTCTGGCTCAGGTTTCTCCGTCATTGGATTGTGCCTCGCGGACGCTTGGGCAAAGTGCAGTGCAAACCATCCGCCGGGTTAATTTACCCTTAATCAGAAAAGGAATGTTAAGTGCATTTATTTTAGTTTTTATCGAAGCGATGAAGGAGTTGCCCACCGCTTTATTATTGCGTCCATTTAATTTTGAAACCCTGGCAACTTATGTTTATCAGTTTGTCTCCGATGAGATGATTGAATACGCAGCATTACCTGCTTTATTAATCGTTTTAATGGGGCTTGTACCTTTTATTGTTGTTAACCGCCTGCTGGAGAAAGCCTCTTAATGTCCGCCCTCATTGTTGATAATTTAAATTGTTTTTATCAAGACAACCAAGTCCTTAAATCGCTTGATTTAGCTCTCGATAATAATGAAATAGTGTGTTTATTAGGGGAGAGTGGTTGTGGTAAAACTACCCTGCTGCGAGCGGTTGCCGGGCTGCAAATAGATCTTTCCGGCAGGATAAAAATTAATGGTAAAACGGTTAACCACGGTGACATTAATATTCCACCGGAAGAACGAAAAATAGGGCTGATATTTCAGGATTATGCCCTGTTTCCGCACCTCAATGTTTTTGACAATGTCGCTTTCTCATTACATAAACTGCCCAGGAAAGAGCAACGGCAACGAGTAGATGAGGTATTAACGCTGGTGCAGTTAAGGGATTACGCTGAGCGTTTTCCGCATCAACTTTCGGGGGGCCAGCAGCAGCGCATTGCCATTGCCCGCGCTCTGGCTTACCAGCCTGATTTAATGTTATTGGATGAACCTTTCTCCAATCTGGATCATCATGTCCGTTTTCAG
>DATCZZ010000213.1:0-4678 GCA_036525635.1 Psychromonas sp.
GTACAAAATTGCTCTTGGGGTAGTAACCTACACCGCCCGCTCTAAGGGATAATGCCGCTTTTTTAACTTCAATTAATGGTACATCTTCCACGCGAAAATCAATCGCCTGTCCAAGCATATGCAGACTCTTTGCCGCCACGCCACTTGATTTAGATCTGAGCATTTCATTGGTTGCCGGTGAACGATAACCGGAAATGATGTGAATTTGGTTATTGCAGCCAATCGTTTTTTGGATTGCAGTGAGTTGATCGAATAAACGTTTGTCCATATCTTTTATTTCGTTGCGGCGAAAATCACGGCATAAATGGTTAATCTTTTTCATCTCACCGCGCTGGTAATTTTTACCATCAAAATAGCGGGTGAGTAACTCCTCTCCCGTATGGAGATTATTAAGGTACAACTCTCTAGGATTATTTTGCAGTAATTTTGCGAATGAGACAGACGGGATGAATGTCGCCCCCAAGGTTACCAGGCCAGTCAAAATAGCCTTTCGTCGGTTTAAATCAGGTTTTGTCATAAGGCTCAATAGTAAAAAAGAAATAATAGAAAGGATGAAAATACTGATTTTTTACAATGTAGTCAAATTTAAAACAAGATAATAACGGCTGCAAAGAGCAGGTTTAATGATTACTTATTGAACTGTAAATGGTTTTTGTTGATTTTTGAAATCATAATTTGTTATAAAATTTTTCTCTTGCGTGGTTTGTCATAATCATAGATATCATTTCTAAACTGGGTTAAACCGAATTGGTCTACCCAGGCGGTCTGATAGACGGTATAAACCTGAATATTTTTCTTCAGAGGCAGCACACTGTTTTTTTTGCTGTTCTGATAATTTTTATAATCCTCAAATGTATAACCTGATCTGTCCATCAGTAATAGTACAAACTGTTGTGCTTTTTGTACTCGTATACATCCTGAACTAAATGCGCGATTTTCTCTTTCAAATAAATATTTTGAGGGGGTATCGTGCAGATAAATTGCATATTTATTGGGGGTGTTAAATTTGTATAGACCAAGCGCATTATGCGGCCCGGCCTTTTGCCGTAATTTATAAGGGAAATTATTGACAGTAATGGCATTCCAGTCAATTTCAGTTACATCTAGCACCCTGCTGCTCCGCCAATCTTTAAGGATTTCGTAATGGTTAAGGTTGAGGTAATTGGGATTTGAAATCGCTTTGGGGAGAATATCCTCACGCATTATTTTTGTGGGTACATTCCATGTCGGGTTAAACACAATTGCATCAAGTTTAGCGGTAAATAGCGGGGTCTTGCGCTTTACCTGACCCACTATGATTTTACTTTCAAATACCTTTTGTTCTGCTTCCCAATAGGTCATTTGATAATTTGGGATATTGACCAGTACCTTGTTGTCTTTATCTATTTGCCATAATTTTTGTCTGAGAATGTTCAGGGCCATTAGCCTGACCTGCTCTTGTCGGCTGATATTGAGCCAATATCGGGTTTTATTTCCTATCACTCCGTCAGGTTTTAAACCATGGCGAAGTTGAAAAGATTCAATGATTTTACCGATATTTTGGCTGTACAGTTGATTATTTTCTGACTCAATCTGCTCTTTCATTTGTGGCGATAAGTCGCCCGCCGTTTCTAAACGGGACAACAGAATTGTTTTCTGTGTAAGAATATCGCCTACTTTGGCAAATTCAGTAAATCTCTGCGTTTCGCTCTCTTGATTGGCCGCCTGGTGTTTTAATAGATTCAAATAGAGCTGCGCTTGCTGGCCGGATATTGGTGATAAAGTTTGTAAATACAATAACCTGATGTGATCGGAATCGGCCTTAAAAAAGGCGGCAATAGATTTTTGTGAGGGTGGCCTTAACTTATTGTTGATATATTTTCCAAATAACCAGGATCTCCCTTTCTCGGCGACTTGTTCGCTGTAGGATAAATAAAACAGTAACAAATCGGATGCGAGCAACTCGTAGTTTTGCCACTCTTTCTGCTCTGCTGCTTTTGTTAATGCTTGATAAGGGGGTATTAAATCATCGCTGATATCGGCAAAATAAATGAGTGATATCTGTTTTTCAAATTCGTCTCTAAGGGAGGCATCTGACCAAAAATTTTTGTCCGGGTATTGTCTGTAAATAGAGATGATTAAGTCAGGATATGCTAGGTTTGCAATATTTACTGGATTGGCATTGGCTTGCGCAGTATTGCAGGGAAAAATTGCTATTTGGCATAAAATACAAAGTGAGAGAATATTTTTCCATAAAGGTTTTGCAATCATATTATGCCTTTCAGTGTGAATTGTAGGGGATAACTCATGTGTAACTTAAGTATTCAGAGCAATGGCTTAGGTTAAAGATAGCACAACAATTTATATTTAAATTGTGCTTACTTAGTCAATAGGTGACTGAACATATGCAGCTACTGGTAATCTCTATTTTGATAATGGCGCGCTGCCTAAAATGTACTTTTTCTGCACTCAGTGAATGGTATAAATACTATTTATGATTTGTAAATTCACGATTCATTTTATAGTCAAAGGAGGTTACATAAGACTCTAATTTTTCAATATCCAGCTGCATTTGATCTAATTCTGCGCTTATGTTTTCTAATATTTTTTCAGCAGAATCCCCAGCTTGCCATGCTTTCTTTTTAACATTATGCTTTTTATATACACTTTGCTGCCATTGCTGTTTTTCCGGCATTTCATCCAGCATGAAATAAGCTGCTATGTAGGCGATAACAACAAAAAATCCTGCCGTGAATAAAAATGCGGATACCACCAATAACCTGATAACCCATACTTCAATGTCAAAATATTCCGCTATTCCTGCACACACGCCACCTAATTTGGCATTTTTAGGATCTCGATAGAGTTGTTTTTTGCTCATTTTTCTCTCCAGTGAGGTGCTTCGTTATCAAGAATAGATTCTAATGAGTCTATCCGTTTCTGCATCTCTTCTGTGCGTTTGACAAGTGCCTGCAGGCGTTCTTGATCCGCTGCAGACAAACCTTTGCTGGTCTGTTTTTGACTGCGATAATGCAGGAATAACCATAGTGGTGCGACAAAAATAAAAAATACGCTCAATGGGATTGCAATATAGTTCATGGAAATTCCTTACTTAGTTACTTAAATAGTTATTAACCTTTAAGTTGTTAGTGTCATCAGTATGGCTAATCAGGCTCTAGTTTAGCAAATACCTGCGCGACTAATATATTCTCTTTAATGCATACTAGTAAATCTGCATCTTCAAGTAGTTTGGGTATAACTATTTGATTGCTCGCAGTTTTAAAAACGAGATGTTGTCATTAATTGCTTTTACAGAAAGCGATCTACCTCATAAAGTAAAACTAAACTTGCTGTCACTATGGATATTCTCGGCATTTAAGGTTTTAATGAATAGATACGCATTTTATGTTGTCATTACATTTATTTTATCTCGATAAAGTTAGGAGTTCTATGCAATGTCGTCGAATACAATCGTCGTAAGTTATCTCGATTTGGCTGTTAAGGGGCTGATCGGTGATCTTAAAAAAGCGGCCTTATGTGATGTGAAAACTGTGTGCCGCCTCTCCTGTAACCGTTGCCCGAATGTATGTGGCTCCATTGATTTGGCACAAATATCAGTTGTCGGTTTGGAGATTGAGCAGATCGTGATAAAACAGAGTGAACATGGCGATCTGGATCTGCATATAAATGCCGATAATATTATGCTCTGGCTTGAACAACACGATCTTGCACACCAGAAAATTCCGGACGAGGAAGCCCCCGGTGATCTTTTACATGTTCTAGGTGTTGAACAATAGCCCTAATAAATTCACAAGAAATAATAAAAGTGCCTTATTTTATTATCCGAATATAGTACCGCCCCGCATAAATATCTGATCAGTCTTGCTGATTTAAATAAACAATAACTTCGTTGTTTTCATTGGTAATAGCCAGTTATTACTCAATCAAACGCCTTGCCGCCATTCATTTTCTCCTACGCAACTTTAGTTATCCTCTATTTTTATTGTATTTCGCCGCTGGAACAAAACGGTTTTATGCTACAATCTGCTCAGTTAAAAAATTGAGGTAGGTATGGCCAGAACAGCAGCAGCTTTGCATATTCTAGTGAAGCATAAAGAACAAGCAGAAGAGATTATTTTACAGTTAAAAAAAGGGGCTAAGTTCCAGACTTTAGCTAAAAAATACTCAAGTTGTCCATCGGGCAAAAAGGGTGGGGATCTGGGCGAATTTAAAAAAGGGCAGATGGTGCCGCCATTTGATAAAGTTGCTTTCAGCGGTGAAATATTAACCCCGCATTTAGTTAAAACCAAGTTTGGCTGGCATGTGCTGAAGGTTTTGTATCGGACCTAGAAATTATACCGCATCAGCCTTGAATAATAAGCGCTATGCCGATTCTCAGCCAGCGTTGATTTATAATCATAAGGCTTACGTTTTTCAATACAGACTGCAATTCTCAACCGAACACTTTCAGTTATTTGTGGTCTTGCTTTGTTAAAGCATAGTCTACCGCTTCGACAATTGAGTCGCATGTTATATGGGATTTACTGAGTTTATTTTCATCGCCTCTTTGGTATTTTCCGGTACGCACTAGGCAGGCATTAAGCCCTGCATTTATAGCGCCTTCGACATCACCATAGATATCATCCCCAATCATGAGCACTTGATCTGCCGCTAATCCCGTTGATGCGAGAGCCTGCAG
>DATCZZ010000214.1:0-9349 GCA_036525635.1 Psychromonas sp.
ATAAAACAAAAGTGATTATTTTAATGTATAAAAAAGTTTCTCTGCATGAATTTTATTATTAACTTAGCGTCTCTGGTTTGGCCTGCTAAACACCCTTGATTAGGTCTTTGAAATAGTGCGTTGCGGAGCCCTCGCCGTTTATTTATAACTGCTTTTTTTTGATCTTTATTTAATTAACCCTCGCCTTAAAAGACTGATAATATTGCAAATTGTTGTCGGTCATCAATTAGGTTAAGTTCCATTAAATATTTTATTCTCCTTTTAATACTGTCATTTTCTGTTATTGCGAATCCAGGAAATCAAAGTAACTCTTCATTTCAGAAAGCCAAAAAAATGTTAGAAAGTGAAATCTACCAAACGCATACTGAACGGCTAACACTTTATTGTAACGCGAACTTCGACAGCAATAAGAAAATCACTTTGCCGGAAGGGTTTGTGGCCAACAAACATTTGCGACGTGCAGGGCGGGTTGAGTGGGAGCATGTTGTCCCGGCTGAGAATTTTGGTCGTGCTTTTTCTGAATGGCGGGAAGGACATGAAAAATGTGAAAATAGCAAAAATCAGAAATACAGAGGCCGGCGTTGCGCTAATAAAATAAATGATGAATACCGACTAATGCAAGCGGATATGTATAACTTGTATCCGGCTATCGGTGCTGTGAACGCGATGCGCAGTAATTTTAACTTTGCCTTGTTAAGCAGACAAAAAAGTAGTTTTGGTGCCTGTGAAATGAAAATAGCGAGTGCGCAGGCAGAGCCGCCCAAGGCGGCGAGAGGCGTGATAGCGAGAGCCTATTTATACATGGATAAAACATACCCAAAATATTCGATGAGCAGGCAGCAGCGGCAGTTGATGAATGCTTGGCACCGACAATATCCGGTTAGTTCATGGGAATGCGCCCGCGCAAAGCGTATTGCCGAGCTACAAGGCAATATAAACCCGGTATTAAATGAAAGCTGTGCGCAGGCAGGTTACCCGCATTGAATGATGTTAGCAGGCAATGCAGCGAGTTTTTCTAGTTCAATATAATTTCTCGAACAAATCGACTGCCAAAATAGGCCAGCGTCAATAAAGATGAACCGATAATGGTGATATAAACAATAGGTCTGCCCCGCCAGCCTTTTGTATAATGCCCCCATAATAAAATAGCGTAAATGATCCAGGCGGTTATAGAGAGGAATGCTTTATGCGCTTTACCCTGTGCAAACATATCATCCAGGAAAAAAAAGCCCGTTAACAGGGTGCAGCTTAATAAAATAAAACCAATCAGAACAAACTGAAAAAGGCTCTTTTCCATGGTCATTAAAGGTGGCATATTGATTTGGGTCAGTGGGCGTTTATGTTTTTTTAAGCGGTAATCAAGGTAGGCAAGTTGTAACGCGAAAAGGCTGGCAATGGTTAGAATTGAATAAGCTAGCAGGGCAAAGATAATATGTGTGCCGATTGCAGGCTGCTTATCTAGATGGGTGATGTAATGGCTTGGGAGGTAAACAACGGCAATAAAATTGATGACATTAAAACCGCATGCAACGGGTAATAAAACCCCTGTATTCAGGCGCTTGCTCACTGCCAGTGATAATAACGCGATCACAAAAGCAATCAGGGAAACTACATTTAACATGGGCAGATTTTGGCCATCAATTAAGAATATATTTTGATATAACCAAAGCGCATGAGTCGCGAGTGCGATCATTGAGGAACCAATAAGCCACTTGTATAAAGGTTTTGCCTGATTAAACAGCATATTGACCGCTAAGCTACCACTTAACATATAAAAAATAGTCGCAATAAGTGCCAAATTATCCATATCAACCTACCCTTGTTATTCACATTAGTATGATTATACGCTCAGCTTTATCCTTAAAGTAGCTAAAATCTCTTCTTTATTAACTGCTTGAAGGATTGAGGGTAAGTATTAATTTTTAACAGCCCTACATGAGACAAGTCAGATTGTATAGGATTCGCTGTAACATATAAAACAGAGGAAAATATTTTTTTCACCTTGCTTAACCTGTTATCGGGTATAAATAGCGCGACTTAACCAGTGCGGATTAAGCGCTCCAATGCTATGCGCAGGTCGCTGTGAATCTGTATATTCAGGTAGTATGGGGATCAATAATTGCGTATAATAAATTTTATTTTTAGCAACGAGATCTGAGTATGTTTGAGAATTTAACCGATCGACTGTCGAAAACCCTGAAAAACATCAGTGGCAAAGGGCGCTTAAGCGAAGATAATATTAAAGAGACATTACGCGAAGTGCGGATGGCTTTATTAGAAGCGGATGTGGCCTTACCTGTTGTTCGTGATTTTATACAATCAATAAAGAAACGTGCAGTTGGTCAGGAAGTTGCTAAAAGTTTAAGCCCTGGTCAAGCCTTTATTAAGATTGTGCAAAACGAACTTGAATTGGCAATGGGCGAAGTTAATGAATCATTAAATCTTGCGACTCAGCCGCCGGCAATTTTATTAATGGCGGGTTTACAAGGTGCGGGTAAAACCACCTCGGTTGCTAAGCTTGCCCGCTTATTAAAAACACGTGATAAAAAAAGTGTCTTAGTGGTCAGTGCCGATATTTATCGTCCTGCTGCGATCAAGCAGCTGGAAACCCTTGCGGGTGAGGTGGACGTAGAATTCTTCCCGAGTGACATTACTCAAAAACCAATTGATATTGCAAATGCGGCGATCAATTACGCTAAAAAGAAATTTATTGATGTTGTGATTGTCGATACTGCCGGCCGTTTGCATGTCGATAACGAAATGATGGAAGAGATTAAAGATCTCCATCATGCGATTAAACCTATTGAGACCCTCTTTGTGGTTGATGCCATGACTGGTCAGGATGCGGCTAACACGGCTAAATCCTTCAATGAAGCATTGCCATTAACGGGTATTATATTAACTAAAGCTGATGGTGATGCACGCGGTGGTGCAGCGCTTTCTATCCGTCATATTACCGGTAAGCCGATTAAGTTTATCGGTATGGGCGAAAAAATTGACGCCTTAGACGCTTTCTATCCGGATCGTATTGCTTCGCGAATTTTAGGAATGGGTGATGTTCTTTCATTAATTGAAGAGCTTGAAGCCAAGGTCGATAAAGAGAAAGCGGCCAAGTTGGCGAATAAAGTTAAAGCGGGTAAGGGCTTTGATTTAGAGGACTTCCGTGAGCAGCTAATACAGATGAAAAGTATGGGCGGTATGATGGGGATGATGGATAAATTGCCCGGTATGGGGCAGGTGCCTGACGCGGTTAAAAATCAAGTTAATGATAAAAGCACTGCTCAGATGGAAGCCATTATTAATTCAATGACAAGAAAAGAGCGTGTTAAACCAGAAATAATTAAAGGTGGCCGTAAACGTCGTATCGCCGCGGGTTCTGGTACACAGATTCAAGATGTTAACAAACTGCTGAAGCAATTTGCGCAAATGCAAAAAATGATGAAAAAGATGTCTGGTAAAGGCGGCATGCGTAAAATGATGAGCGGTATGAAAGGGATGCTGCCGCCGGGCATGGGCGGTATGGGAGGAATGGGGATGCCTCCTGGCTTGGGTAATTTCAGGAAAAAATAGCCGCTGCAATATATTGCTCTAAGCAGTTGGATAAGCTCAAGTTGATTGTTTTCAGACGCTTCTTGGGCTTTTTTAATATATGAAATAGTGACACTAGGCGCTTAAATGCAGTAAAAGTGTGATTTTGATTGTTCTTTTGTCTAATAAGAGTATAATTTTGCGGCTTTCTACAAAAGCAGGCGGTCAGCATTTTCTTTCTGACCAAATACGTTTAACAATAAATAGAGGACGATATGGTAACTATTCGTTTAGCTCGTGGTGGCGCTAAAAAACGCCCATTCTACCAAGTGGTAGTAACTGATAGCCGTAACGCACGTGACGGCCGTTTCCTTGAAAAAGTAGGTTTCTTTAACCCTACTGCACAAGGTCAAGCAGAAAAATTACGTTTAGATACAGATCGTATTAACCATTGGGTTGATCTTGGCGCACAGCTAAGTGATCGTGTAGCTAAATTAGTAAAAGATAACGCTGTAGCTGCATAATTGCAGTTAGGTGAGGAGAGCCCGATGAACGATAAAGCAGTGCCAATTGTAATCGGTAAGTTTGGTGCGGTTTACGGCATCAAAGGCTGGTTGAAAATCCACTCCTACACCGATGACCCTGAAAGTATTTTTGAATATAAGCCTTTGTTAATGAAATCAAAAGGGCAGTTTCAACACGTTGATATAGCGGATTGGAAACGTCACAGTAATGGTTTTGTTGCAAAAATAGTAGGATTTGATGTTAGGGAAGACGCACAGGCCTTAGTCGGTTTAGAGCTCTTCGTTGATCCAAGCAAGCTTCCTGAACTGGAAGATGATTTCTACTGGCGTGATTTAGTCGGGTGTCAGGTTAAAACTGACAATGGTTACGATCTAGGTGTGGTCACCGATCTGATGGAAACAGGCTCAAATGATGTGCTTGTTGTAAAAGCCAACTCGAACGATGCTTTTGGACAAAAAGAACGGTTAATTCCGTTCATCGAAAAGCAAGTAATTTCTAATGTAGATATTACTGGCAAATTAATTCAAGTTAATTGGGAACCTGATTTCTGAATACCCTGGGAGAAAAGTGATGTGGATAGGGGTTGTAAGCCTCTTCCCGGAGATGTTCCGGGCCATTAGCGAAAATGGGGTAACAGGTCGGGCGATTAAAAATAACCTGCTCTCTATTCAGTGCTGGAATCCGCGAGATTTCACCTTGGATAAACATAGAACGGTCGATGATCGTCCCTATGGTGGCGGTCCTGGTATGTTAATGATGGTGCAGCCTTTACGGGATGCCATTTTAGCGGCCAAACAGGCAGCTCGGGAAGCAGGGCATGAGGCTAAGGTTATTTACCTTTCTCCTCAAGGACAACGTTTAGACCACAGCGGCGCACAATCTCTATCAAGCTCTAGCGCTTTGATATTGGTAGCCGGGCGTTATGAGGGTGTAGACGAGCGTTTAATTGAAAGCCTGGTTGATCAGGAATGGTCAGTCGGTGATTATGTTTTAAGTGGTGGTGAGTTGCCGGCCATGATTTTAATTGATGCTGTGGTGCGTTTTGTACCCGGTGTTTTAGGTCATGTGCTATCAGCAGAGCAAGATTCCTTCTCGGATGGCTTGCTTGATTGCCCGCACTATACGCGTCCTGAGGTGTTGGATGGAAAACAAGTGCCAAGTGTATTATTAAGCGGTGATCATGAAAAAATTCGTCTTTGGCGATTAAAACAATCACTGCAGCGCACGAAACAAAGAAGGCCCGATTTATTAAATAATCTAGCTCTGACTGACGAGCAAGCTAAACTGCTTGCTGCTCTGGAAAGTGACTCCGACTGACCAGCGATGTTATCAGCTAACTAGGTAATATAGGTATTAAAATGAGCAATATTATACAAGCAATTGAAAAAGAACAAATGCGTACGGATATCCCTAAATTTTCACAGGGTGATACAGTTGTTGTACGTGTTCGCGTAAAAGAAGGTGAAAAAGAGCGTCTTCAAGCATTTGAAGGTGTTGTTATCGCTAAGCGTAACCGTGGTTTACACTCTGCATTTACTGTTCGTAAAATTTCGAACGGTGAAGGTGTTGAGCGTGTATTCCAAACTCACAGCCCACTTGTAGGAAGCGTTGAAGTTAAACGTCGCGGTCTGGTTCGCCAAGCTAAACTATACTACTTACGTGAACTTACTGGTAAAGCTGCTCGTATTAAAGAGAAGCTTGGTAAGTAATTTAAGTTATTACATTGCCGGTAAACAGCATTTTAATGTTGTCTGCTGATTATGATAAGCCCGCTTTTGCGGGCTTTTTTATTTGAAATAAACAAGAATGTTAACAATCCTCTATCGTTACCTGTTAATTTTTATTGCCGCTTTAAGTATCCTGCTTGGTTTGTTAGGTGTTTTTTTGCCTGTCCTGCCGACCACCCCTTTTTTTATTCTCGCGCTCGCCTGCCTTGCCCGTAGTTCACCTGCTTTCCAGCAAAAGTTGCTCACCTTTCCTTATATTGGTGAAAGTTTACGTGACTGGGAAAAGGAGAAGAAAATTGCTAAAAAACGTAAGGTACAGATCTACCTGACCATTATTGCTTCCTTTACAATTTCGATTGTGCTTTTGCGGGAGCGCTATTTATTGCAGCTATTACTGATCATTATTATGCTTATATTGCTGCTCTTTATTCGCCGTATTGCAGAAAAATAATCTAACTCTCCCCCTGTTTGCGTTCGGTTAAAGAGAGATGTTTATTTTCAATGCCCGGATTAAAAACAGGTAATGTGATAATAAAACGCGTAAATTGATTAACTTGTGATTCAACCTCGATAGAGCCGTTATGACGTTTAATAATTTGTGCGCAGATGGTCAGACCAATCCCTAAACCAAAGTTCCCTTCTCTTTTCGTTGTGTAATTGAGTTCAAATACCTTATCTAAAATATGTGCCGGTATACCGGGTCCATTATCCTCTATAATGACCTGAACACTCGGTGCATCCTCATAGGGAAGATATAAGGTTGATATCTTTATAATCCCGGTTTCCCCTGTCGCATCAATTGCATTGGAGATAATATTTGTCCAAACCTGTTCAAGTTCAATTGGGTGACATTCGATTTCAGGTAATTGTTGATACTCTTTGATCACCTTGTAATGTTTAAGTTTATTTTCAAAGATAATTAAGGTTTCTTCTAATCCGTCATGAATATTAGTCAGTTCAGATACCGGGCTATCTTGTCCTGCATAGTGTTTTAAACTCTTTACCAAGTCGGCAATGCGTAAAGCGCAGGCATTGCTATTACGTAAAATTGTGCCAACTTGGAAAAACTTATCTAACAATAATATGCTTTGTTGTAAATTGCGGTTACCTTCTATGGGGATCTCTTTGCTCTCTAAATTCATGTTCGCTAAATACTTAGCCAGTTTTTTATCTTTAACTGTTGTTAATAGTTTGCTCGTTCTAGCGCGAATTTCAGAGGTCGACAACGGGGTTAAGGTCAAACCTTGTTGCAGGGTTTTTTGGGCAATTTGAGAAAAAGGGGTGTTATCATTGCAACTGAGCAGGGTGAATATAAGTTCTTTTAAGGTGTCCGAACCACGTAGAATGGCAGCAACGGGATTATTAAGCTCATGTGCGATACCGGTGACTAATTGTCCCAGCATCGCCATTTTTTCGCTTTCGACCAACTGGCTGTGAGCGGCATTTAACGATTGCAAGGTTTCCTGCAGGGCAAGTTCAGTGGAGATGCTGTGTTGTAAACGGCGGTTGAAATTACGCAGTAGTAAATTAGTGAAAGGCGCTAAAAGTTCCGAGTTTGACTGCATAATTTGTGAAAAGATGATGTGGTCAACTTTTAATACCTCTGTTTCAACTAAGGTAATACCTGTACTAAAAGCGGGTTCTCCCGTTAAAAATGACATGCCGCCCACCATAGTGCCTGCCTGCATAATGGTAATGTCCTGGGTTTCCCCGTGGGCATTACGTTTCTTAAGCAGTACTTCGCCCTTGGTGATAAACCAAAGAAAGCGGTTTTTTTCCCCTTCACGGGTTAATATGTGATTTGCGCTATAGCGGCGGCGTACGGTATGCTCATCCCCTTTTTCTAGTACGTTATGCAAAGATTTGATCACTAAATTGGACAGTTCAGAGTCGCTATAAAGTGAATAATCAATAAACTTTTCTTTAAAATCAGAAGCATTGTATAGTTCGGGGTTATCTAATAATCGGGTTATATCGACAATGCTTTTTTTCTGGAATTGGCTACTTTGCAGGTGTGCTATTTTATATCTGCTGATCTGCGTCTGAATAATATCAGTGAGTGCTTGTGCCTGGTAAGGTAGTTGCAGAAGATAATCTATCTGCCCCTGGTTGATGCATGCAATAAGTTGTTCGCTACTGGGATTATCTGCATAAACAATTTTACGCATGTTGCTGCATTGCGAACCTTTAAGGAAGCTAACGGCATCTCCGTCAGTCAAACTTTGTGCGCACAGTATTAACGCTATATCCTGTTTGTTTTGCAGTATCAGTTGTTCTGCTTGGGATAAACTGGTCGCTTGCAGTGTGGTTAAATGTGCGCTTAAAGGCTGAAGATCCTGAATGATTCGCGCAAGTCGCTGCTCATTACTGTCGGCGCATAACATGGTTAACATAAGCAAACTTTCCATATTTTAATTTATTGAAAGTATATAACGAAAGAAATAATAAATAAGCGCCTCAGAACCCATTTTATGTGCAAATGAAGGTTCTTTGAAAATATGCTTTTGTGCGGATTATGATAAAATTGCAGGATTTATACCCGTTAGCAATCAAATGCTGATTTTTGTATCCTGAATGATAAGGGTATATTTAACTGACTTGTCCAATGATAGAGAGATAACATGAAAATAACATTACCCGAATATGGCAATGCACAAATATTAGTAGTTGGCGATGTCATGTTAGATCGATACTGGCATGGCCCAACCAGCCGCATATCTCCAGAAGCACCAGTGCCGGTGGTTAAAGTTGAGCATATTGAAGAGCGTCCGGGCGGGGCTGCCAACGTGGCATTAAATGTTGCAGCGCTAGGTGCAAAGGTCAATTTAATCGGTTTAGTCGGGGCTGATGAAGCGGCAAATATATTAGCCAAAAACCTCGAGTCTGTGTGTGTAAATACCAGTTTTGTGACAGTTCCTGATTTTCCTACAATTACTAAGTTAAGGGTATTAAGCCGTCATCAGCAGTTGTTGCGTTTAGATTTTGAAGAGGGGTTTCACGGGATAGATAGCCGTGCAATGCTGGAAAAAATGGATGACTGCCTAACCGCTCAAGAGAGTGTTGTTATTTTTTCTGACTATAATAAAGGCTCTTTAACTGATGTGCAGGCAATGATTCAGTTGGCTAAAAAATACAGTTCACTTGTGTTGGTTGATCCAAAAGGCTGTGATTTTGAAAAATACCGTGGGGCAACGCTGTTAACACCAAACCTTGCCGAATTTGAGGCTGTTGTTGGTAAGTGCCACTCCGAGAAAGAGTTGCTTGAGCGAGGTTTGGCATTAATAAAAGAATTTGATTTTAAAGCCTTATTGGTCACGCGCAGTGAACATGGCATGACCTTGATCAGAGAGGGGCAGGAGCCCTTCCATCTTCCGACACAGGCCCAAGAGGTGTATGACGTTACCGGTGCGGGTGATACGGTTATTTCGGTGCTGGCTTCCTCATTGGCTGCGGGTAGTTCCTTTGAACATGCCTGTACCTTAGCCAATGCCGCCGCAGGGGTTGTGGTTGGTAAAATCGGTACTTCTACTGTTAATACGATTGAACTCGCAAATGCAGTTTATAGCCAG
>DATCZZ010000215.1:0-10406 GCA_036525635.1 Psychromonas sp.
AAGCTGAAATGGCGCACTTCTGGCGGATCAAGGCGCTCACTTGGTTTTGTGCCGTTTAAATCGGGAGCCGCTAAGTATGTTGAGGGTCAAATACGGTTTGCTGGTTTCTTTTTCAATATTTGGGATAGCTACGGCCTGAGCGAGTTTAGCTTTAGATCGGGCAGTTTTAGTGAAGATAGCCGTGGCCGCTGGTATTTCAATATTGTTGTCGAGGCTGCGCGTAGCAAATCAACCGGAATAGGTGAAATAGGTATTGATTTAGGACTAAAGAGCACTGCAACCTGTTCAGATGGAACGGCCCTTTCTAGGAAATCATTCTATAGAAATTCAGAAACTAAGTTAGGCAAAGCGCAAAGAGCGAACAAGAAAAAACAGGTAAAAAGCATTCATGCCAAGGTAAAAAACCAGCGCAAGGATGCAATACATAAGTTCACCAGTGAGCTTGTGAAAAATAATAGTTTAATTGTTGTCGGCAACGTCAGCAGTGCAGCCTTAGCAAAAACTAAAATGGCAAAATCTGTTTTAGATGCTGGGTGGCACATGCTAAAGACCCAACTAGATTATAAATCCAAAGGGATGCTGGTTGAGTTTGTGGAAGTTAACGAAAAGTACACTACTCAGATGTGTTCGTGTTGCGGTGAAATATCCGTTAACAGTCCGAAAGGTAGAGCAGGTCTTGGAATAAGAGAATGGTCTTGTGCAGAGTGTGGCACAGTGCATGATAGAGATATTAATGCAGCAAAGAACATTCTCCGTTTGGGACATCAAACGCTAGCAGTAGGAATCCCCGCCCTTTAGGACGGGGAGGATGTCAATCTTCAGTAGCTTCTTGTTCAGTTTGCTCTTTTTCTTCGTGACCAGTACCGCCACATTGTCCGCAACAGCTCATAATATTCTCCTCTTGATTAAGTTGTTGGTATTACACTAAAGATTCATTTTAGATGCTTCTTAATATTTTATTTTTTTAGATTGTATTCTTAAAAATGATTATCGCACTCGTGGTTTAGTTAAAATTGGAAAATAGAGAACAATAAAACAGCCGTAGCCAATGACCCAAAAACCAACTGCCGTTGCTATGACATGGCTATAGTTGCTCACCCAATAACCTGCAAATACCCTGCTAATAAAGGCCAAAATTAGCGCGACAAAAGCGATTGTCATTACTTTGCCCACCACAATATTTCTGCCGGTATGCCCCAAAGAGACGCGCGAGATCATAGCCAGGATCATAGTCCCCATGGCACCGACCGTTAGCGTATGAATTGCCTGTGAGTGGCTGACAGCAGTCGTAATTTCTGACAAAGCATACATAAACAGGCCAATAGCGATACACCAGTAACTCACATGCAGAGACCAAACTAACGGGGTTTTCATTGTTACCCAGATCTTCCAGCGAAATGCACGCACAGCATTCGCCGCAGCCGCCACAAAAAAGATAACAGCGATCAATATTGCAGGTAATTCGATAAAATTAAAACCCGCCAAGACGGCCAGTAAGGTACTCCCTATCACTAATTTTTCTAACCAGGCAATGGCGTTTACGCGCGCAGTTCGGGTGCCGTTGGCGGTGAACATCGGAAAGACTCTGCCGCCCATAATACACATAACCAAAGTAACTAATAACACCATCGCCGTGCTTGCACTGTTTGCTAACGGATAATTTTGCGCAGCTACGCCGTAATGCATGGCCGCATTGGTGATAGCCATAATCAGCAATATCGGAATAAACATTAAGTTACGCCACTGTTTAACTTTTAAAATCGGGTAAGCTAATGCCAGTGCAGCGCAAGGTAAAAAAGCGAGATCAACAAAGGCTATCAGCCAGTGAGGTATGCTATCCGGAAAGAAAAACAGCACTCTGGCGATTAGCCAAACAGCGACTAACGCCGCTAGCCCCTTACCGTTCAGGCTGCGCACTGAGGTCCAGTTTTGTACCGCTGTTAATAAAAAGCCGACAATAACTGCGGCCACAAAGCCGAATAACATTTCATGCATGTGCCACCATAAAGCGCCACCATAAAAATTAAGGGAAAGTTCACCAGTTAGTGTGCCATTCCACAGCAGCAAAGCAAAAATGCTAAACAAGGAGGCGAGTAAAAAGAAAGGTCGGAACGCGAATTCCAAAAACGCCATCCCCTGTTTAGAGGCGGCATTATCGCTTTTAATGTTGGAAATATTGATCATCGTTAGGCTCTCAAAGGAATAGATAAGTTAATTCGATAGGTTTATTGACGAATAATTTCAGGCTGCACAACATTAGCAGCCAGTAATTCGCCCAATTCATATTGCACATCTGCGCCTACTAAATCGTGTAATGTATATTTATCCAAGGTATTGAAAAAATGCTCTTGAGCTTCTGCAAAAATACCTTTTAATTGGCAACTAGGGGTGATCACACACTGGTTATTAGCAGCAAAGCATTCTACTAATTTGTTTTTGTCTTCTATTTCACGCACCAGAGTACCGATATTAATTTCGCCAGGCACGCAGTTTAACTTGATACCGCCATTTTTCCCGCGCACCGCTAATAAATAACCTTTCACATTAAGCTGCTGAACAATCTTCATCAGATGGTTTTTGGAAATATTGTAGCTTTGGGCAATTTCATTGATGGTGCTTAGCCGATCTTTATTAATTGCCAAATAAATCAATACACGAAGTGAGTAGTCTGTATAACGGGTAATGTGCATTATAAGCAACCTTCATCTGCTGCAAATTTAAAGAAGTATTTATTTTACATCTTTTAGTGTTTATGTAAAATAGTTTTTCGTTCAAGTGAGATACACTTTCTATCCAGCAACATTAGAAGCTACCGAAAAAATAAATATGTTCAAAAAATATTTGTATAAAATGAGGGGGGGAGAGGTCTGTCCGCCGAGAATACCATTCTGTAAAATCGCATGGTCATGGCTAGGGGCATTTGTCGGAATATACTTGATTTCAATATTAAGCCGCTATGCACATACAAATTTGCAAAACAGTATATTTTTAGTTGCTTCATTTGGTGCTTCTGCGGTATTGATTTACGGGGCACCACAGGCTGAATTATCACAACCGCGCAACCTGCTTGGCGGACACATAATCTCAGCTGCGATAGGTGTAACAGTCTATAAATATTTGCCCCTTGATATCAGCCTGTTGGGCGCACTCGCCGTATCATTTTCTATTCTTGCAATGCATCTTACGCGTACCCTGCACCCACCCGGTGGTGCAACAGCGCTAATCGCTGTCACCGGCGGGCCTGAAATACATAAGGCTGGATACTTATTTGTAGTGTTTCCCATTTTTGCGGGCGCCATGCTCCTGCTGATCGTCGCGCTGTTTATTAATAATTTATCGGGTAATCTAAAACGCCATTATCCAAAATACTGGTTCTAGTCCCAGTGCCGGTGAATTTACCCGCTTTAATGCGGGTGTTTTAGCCTTTCCGGCCGCTTTGCGGGTACGCAACCGAAACGCAGTCTGCAGTCCGAAAAAGAGGTACTTTTCAACGACAGAAAAAGTGAGCAGTCCGCAATGCTGCACTTTTTACCAATGACAAAATGTACTGAATACAGTTCTTATAGATCCACTATTTTCCAAATCACAGCATTAAGAGGTGCTGCACTGTGCATTGCCTGCAGCAGCAAACCGCCACATACAAAACCGCAGTAAGAAATCTCAAACAGAGTGTCATTATGACAATTCAGAGTCATTGTGACACCCAAATAAATGTCATTATGACCCTTTCATGTGGAGAGATATACAAGCAACCGTTATAAAACAACATGTTACTTGATTGGCATAAATACTGCTTATGTACCTTATCCATATCAAAATGACCTTATAAAGAGGATTTATGAACAAAAATAAAATCACCGTAATAGCACTGCTTGCCGTGCTCATTGCGTCATTTACCGTACTGCTCAGTTTGGGCAGCGATATCTACCGGGAAAAACCCCCAATCCCAACCGCCTACGTGGATGCCGCTGGCCAAACTCTGTACAGTAAAGATGATATCGAGCAAGGCCAATTGGTTTGGCGTTCAATGGGAGGCCATCAGCTTGGCTCGGTTTGGGGACACGGCTCTTACGTCGCACCGGACTGGACGGCAGACTGGCTGCACCGTGAAGCACAGGCCTGGCTGAATATTACTGCGCAGCAGCGCTACCAGCAGCCCTTTGCTGCACTCGATGCGGAACTGCAGGCGGGTTTAGAGCTGGCACTGCGCAATGATATACGCCACAACAGCGTAGTCGAACAGGCAAATGGTATCACTGAAGTTCGCCTTTCTGCGACGCGAATCGCCGCTATCGCGCAGGTTGCAGATCATTACCTGTCATTATTCGGCAGCGATCCTGAGCTTTCCCATCTTAGAGAGCAGTACGCAATGAAAGAGGGTACGATCCCTTCTGCTGAGCGTCGTGAAAAACTTAACGCTTTCCTCTTCTGGGGAGCCTGGGCTGCAATTACCGAGCGCCCGAATGAGCATTACACTTACACCAACAACTGGCCGTTCGATCCACAGCTGGGTAATACACCGACATCAGGCAATATTGTCTGGTCAATTCTGAGTATCATTACACTGATTCTCGGTGTGGGCGGATTAGTTTGGCATCACGCCAGCGGCAAACACCAAGCACTTCCCGAACCAGCGGCTCAGGATCCGCTGTTTTTCACTAAACCGACTAAATCTCAAAAAGCGGTTGCCAAGTATTTTGTTACGGCAATCGGCCTGTTCTTGTTACAGATCCTGCTCGGCGGCATAACAGCTCACTATGCTGTTGAAGGGCAAAACTTCTACGGTATTCCATTGTCGGAAATTCTGCCTTACTCAGTGACACGCACCTGGCACACACAGCTTGCCGTATTCTGGATTGCCACGGCCTGGTTGGGCACAGGACTTTATATTGCCCCTGCCCTCTCCGGTCATGAGCCTAAATTCCAGCGCCTTGGTGTCAACATACTTTGGGTTGCATTGCTGATTGTTGTTCTTGGCTCGATGGCCGGTGAGTGGATTGGTGTACAGCAGTACTTTGATCTGGATATGAACTTCCTGTTCGGTCATCAGGGTTATGAATACATCGACCTTGGCCGCGTATGGCAAATTCTGCTGCTAGCAGGCCTGCTTATCTGGTTAACTCTGGTCACTGCCGCGATCCGTCCTGCACTTAAAAAACAAGGTGAAATGACACCTGTAATCTGGGTGCTGTACGCCTCCTGTATCGCTATCGGTTTATTCTACGGTGCGGGTCTGTTCATGGGCAAACACACTAACCTGGCGATCGCTGAATACTGGCGCTGGTGGGTTGTCCACCTCTGGGTAGAAGGTTTCTTCGAAACCTTCGCAACCTCTGTTATCGCGTTGATGTTAGTACGCTTGGGGCTGATCCGCGCGCGCAACGCAAACGCTGCCGTGCTGTTCACAACAGTTGTATTCTTAACCGGCGGTTTGATCGGTACACTGCACCACTTGTACTTCACCGGTGCACCAACCTCGGTTGTCGCCTGGGGCGCTATCTTCTCCGCCCTTGAGGTTGTGCCATTAGCCTTGATTGGTTTTGAAGCTGTCGAGAGTTACCGGATGCGCGGTGCTGCCCCCTGGATGGTTCGCTACAAGTGGGCAATTATGTTTTTCGTTGCGACAGCATTCTGGAACTTAGTCGGTGCTGGTGTACTTGGTTTTCTTATCAATCCGCCTATTTCTCTGTACTTTGTGCAAGGTCTGAATACCACAGCGACCCATGCTCATGCCGCCTTTATGGGCGTATACGGCATGCTGGGTATAGGTCTGATGCTCTTCTGTCTGCGCGGTCTGACCGGCAACTTGGTATGGAATGACAAGTATCTTAAAGGCGCGTTCTGGACATTAAACATAGGTCTGGCCGCTATGGTATTCATGTCGTTACTACCGGTTGGCCTAACGCAGTTCTTCGCGGTACTGGAAAATGGCTACTGGTACGGACGCTCGCCTGAAGTTATCCATAGCCCTATAATTGAAATGCTTGTCTGGATGCGTGTTCCTGGCGATGTCTTGTTCAGTATAGGCGGGCTGTTACTGGGTCTGTTCTTGTTCGATTTATTAAAAAAGAGCCTGTTTAATAAACCTGTTATTGAGACGGCCGGCGAGTTGGGCGCTAACGCGTAATGACTGCCTGAGCTATTTTTAATTTATGTATCATTATTTGGAGTCCTTCGCGGCTCCTTTTCATTGCAGCAGATATTCCGAGTTACCATTAACCTGCAAATTACTTATTATATCAGGGCACTTTTATGGATTATTTATTGATTAAACATCTGCATATGGGCATGGCTTACCTTAGTATCAGCCTGTTTATACTGCGTTCTACCCTATCAGTAAGCGAATCGGTGCTATTACAGCATAAACTGCTTAAAACATTACCCCATATAGTGGATACATTTTTACTGCTATTTGCCCTTCTTTTGATGATCACAATTCAGCAGTATCCATTTGTTAATGCCTGGTTAACCGCTAAACTGATCGCCCTGCTTGCTTATATTGCGCTAGGCAGCATCGCTATAAAACGCGGTAAAACCGCGGTGATCCGTTTATGGGCGAGCATCATTGCCGTTGCTATTTTTGGCTATATTATCGGCGTTGCAAAAACGCACAATGTTATGTCATGGTTCGCTTACGGCTAGAAGATGGCGGTAGCGGCGCTGTTAGCGCAACATCAGTCATCGCTCCAGCCGAAAGATAAACCGCTATCCGATCTCCTGCGGTTCAGGCGTGTTTTTTAATAACCGGCAAAAGGGATCACATCAACCATTTCCACCAGACAAATACAGCAAGAAAACCAAACAGATATGCCAGCCCAATCCAGCTAAGTGCTTTCATGCGCGCAGTTAGCGCCAGTTTCCCTTGCAGTTTAGCTTTTACTACCAGACGGTAATTGAGCAGTGCAAATATCGGCGTAGTCATAAAGGCCAGAATCATCGCGAAGTTCAGCATCGTCATCAGTTTCGATGTGAAAAACAGCAGTACCACCATCGCGCTGATGCTCACCACCAGCATCCAGCCATTATGGTATTTACGCTGCTCAAGCTCTTTCTCCTGAATCAGCAGCTGCGCTTCAGCCAGAGCGCGTGAATAGCCGTCGATAACCGTAATGGTGCTGCCGAAAATACAGAAGAACGCCACAACGGCCATCAGATAGCGTGACCATTCGCCAATGGTTGATGCGTACATGCTCACCAGCTGATGGGAAAAGCCGATACCGGAAGTTTTTAGCTCCTGACCATTCCCGTGAAGAACCAGAGCACCCAACGCCAGAAAGACGATAGCAAGCAGTGCGGTACCTATGTAACCGACATTAAAGTCAAACAGTGCTGATCTTGCCGTTACGTTTTGCGCTTTGCGCTGACTTTTCAGCCACATGGAAGTCAAACAGGAGATCTCTATCGGAGCCGGCATCCAGCCCATCATAATAACGATAAAGCCGATGGAAGCAATATTCCATACAGAAGGCGATTGATAACCAACCGGGGCAACTGCTCCATTTCCCGATGCAATGATCACCGCGGTAACGGTTGCGATAACCAGCGTCAGCATAATTATTTTTGACAGGCCATCCAGCGCTTTGTAATGCCCGGCAAACAAAATGGCAAAACAAACCAGCAGAATAATCCCGGCATTGGCAGTCAGTGAAAGCTCAAATGGAGAAAAATAACCAAACAGACTCGCGCTGAACAGAAGCAGAGCGGCAGTATTGACAACAGCGGCAATGCTGCTCAGGCCGGTAAATACCCATAGGTAACTTCGTCCCATTTTACTGTAACCTTCAATAAGGCTTTGTCCTGTCCCCATAGTGTACTGAACACCAGCGCGGAAGAATGGATATTTAAAGAGGTTCACTAATAAGATAAGCACAGCAAGCTGCCAGCCATAAATAGCGCCAGCTTTAGTTGAAGAAACCAGGTGTGATCCGCCAACCGCAGCGGTCGCCATCATAATACCGGGGCCCAAGCTATTGATTAATTCACCCATCCGGTTAGCGCTATTCCCGCTGCCAACGGCTGCTACATTTTCCATTGTTAATTGTCCTTTTATTTTTAATATATTACGGTGATTTTTCAGTTCAAGATATTGATTTCACAGCGACCAGTGAAGAAGCCGGGCTCTCTGCTTAGAGGCTTTAAAAGCCTGCAAAGAAAAGTATTTTAAAAGCTCAAGATTATAAACCTCCGGCTGGATCTTAAGCAAAAAACAATTGAAAAACATGCTCTTAATTTGATCTGACAGCGATCGCCAAACCACTCTCAATCAGAAAAGCTGTGCACGGGGAGAGATAATGCGGCGTTACAGCGAATAACCAAAATTACTGCTCTCACCGCAGGGATAATTTTAAAGCGGCTATGATTACTCATTTAGTTAACGCCACTTATTTGCTATGAGTTTCAACTGACGCTTATCTCATAGGAGGTGAATTTACGCAGGTTAATGACGCCGGTATCGAATATCAGGTATTGCCCTTTAATTCCCAGTAAAACACCGCTAACGACAGGCTCTTTGTCGAAATTGTGTGAAATGATTTTCCTTGGAAATTCTGTCACGGGAAAATGAATCTCCTGTATCTCTTGATCCAGTTTTTCAATGGCATATTCACCATAAGCCATACAGATTTCATGAATCTTGTGCTCAATCTGCGGCAATAGCTTTGCAGCATGAGCCTTAAGATCAATATTTTCTCCGTTGCCTTTGAGCATGGTGCGCCAGTTGGTTTTATCGGCAATCATCCTGGCCAATTCCACTTCGATGAATCCTGAAATTTGACGCGAGGAGACCTGCAGAATCGCTAAACCTTGTGTTGCGCCCTGATCTATCCAGCGCGTGAGCAGTTGGGTATGGCGCGTGATCCCCACTTTGATACCGGAAGTATTTGCCAGGTAAACATAATGAGGTATGAAACAATTTTTTACCCCCCACTCCGGCTCTCGGCAGGTGCCCTGGGCAAAGTGACAGGTTTCAGGTTTCATGATGCACATATCGCAGCTTGCGAGTTTCCTCATGCAGACAAAGCAGTAGCCTTGAGAGTAACTCTTTTTGGTGCTCTTTCCGCAGTTACTGCAAATGATTTTACCTGTGTAAGTTAAGGTTATTGCAGTGCCGATGAGGGGATTCATCGCTAGCAGGTGATCGCCTAGCGGCAGCTGATAGTGCACCAGCCGGTTATCATCCAGTGTGGCGCGCATTTTTTTGATAGTACCTGAGATAGGTGTTTCCAACATGAACAAACCTTAGCAGTTAAAGGATAGCGTTAAGCATGACATTGAGACGCCATGATGACCACTCTTTATAACTGAAATATCCGGCAGTGAAGCACGGATCGCCAGTTAACTTTTACTCGTTTATTATACTTCGCAAATCGCGCAACTTGTTATAATATCCGCCGCCAAAATATCTCCTTAAATCACCGGGTAATTATGTCACATCCATCCACCAATGCTTTATACACCGACCTGTCTGGCTATTACGATTTAATGTGCGCCGAGATTGACTACCAGGCTCAAAGCAGCCATGTTCGCAGACTTCATCAACTTTTCGGTGGTAAAGGACAGTACCACCTTGATTTAGCCTGCGGAACCGGGCCGCATGTTCGTCATTTTTTGGATTTTGGCTACCAAAGCAGCGGCCTGGATATTAATCAGCCGATGTTGCTATTAGCCAAGGAGCGCTGTCCTGAAGCACAATTTACACTGCAAAACATGTGTGCTTTTAACGTTGAGCAACCACTGGATCTGATCACCTGTTTTTTATACTCCATCCACTACAGCGACGGCATTGAAAAACTCAAAGAATGTATTAGCAGTGTGTATAACGCGCTCAATACAAAGGGTGTTTTTTGCTTTAACGTGGTCGATAAAAATAAAATCGATAACAATTCATTTGTCAGGCATACTGCTGAGCATGACAATAGCCGTTTTGTTTTCAGATCGGGCTGGCATTACGCGGGTTCTGGCGAGAAACAGTCACTAAAACTGAGTATTGAAAAAACCACGCTAGGTGAGACGCAATCATGGCAGGACGAACATCCTATGGTCGCCTTCAGTTTTGACGAACTGCAGCAACTCTTGCAGCCCTATTTTGAAGTGCATATTTTTGAGCATGATTACGAAAAGATCATGCCCTGGGATAAGGTATCGGGCAACGCTATCTTTACCTGTGTGAAAATTTAAAGCACCACTCCTTGATGCAGCATGATACTGCGGCCTGAAGAAAAGTTGCCGGATTTACAACCTAAGAAGGCTGGAGTCCGGACAGACAGCGCTTTTATTAAAAGCTTTAGGATCAGGCTAGCCAAACTGTTAATTTCTCCTCAATAAGGATGGTCAGAAAAAATATTGAAGTTACCATTCAGCAGCTCTTGTAATGAGCCAAAATTCGCAAAGGGGGATACATTACGCAT
>DATCZZ010000216.1:0-12983 GCA_036525635.1 Psychromonas sp.
CTGATCACCACATCGGCCTGTTTATCTGCATTGATAAAAGCGGCGCGGATTGCGGCTTTATCATCTTTGACAATACCAAAATCAATCACCTCAACATTAAGGCGAGACAGTAATGCAAGCATGCCATATCGGTTACTATCATAAATTTCGCCGGTCGCAAGCGGTTCACCAAGGGATCTAAGCTCATCCCCCGATGACAACACTGCAACTTTAAGCTTTCGAAAAACGTCAATGTTAGCCAGCCCCAGTGAAGCAAGCAAGGGAATATCCCGGGGAGTCAATTGCCGGCCTTGCTTAAGCACCGTTTGCCCCTGCTGAACATCTTCACCCGCCAGGCGTACATTGCCTCCCAGCTTGGGACTATGGCTGAAAGTGATACGCTCATTATCCAGCACGACCTGTTCCTGCATCACCACAGTGTCCGCACCCACGGGCATAACAGCGCCGGTCATGATACGAATGCAGCAACCTCCGGGCAGCTCCCCTAAATAGGGGCGGCCGGCAAGGGCTGTGCCGATTAACCTTAACGTTACGCTGTTATCACTACTGCAATCTTGTAAATCGAGGTGCGACAGAGCATAACCATCCATAGCGGAATTATTAAAAGGGGGAAGATTTAATGGCGATTTAATATCCTGCGCCAGCGCGTACCCCAAAGCCTGGGATAGCGGCAAAGTGATTGCCTGACAGACATTAGTCAACGAGGTTTGTATTTTTGTTAATGCTTGTTCGAGGGCGAGTAGCCCGGGTTGATCACAACAGTCCATCCAGTTTTCCCCAACATAATAATCAAGAGATAATCAGTGTGGCTTTTTTTTAACTGTTGTGCAATGTTATTAGAAAGTAATAAGGATATACCATCAGACTGGTAGCACAGCTGTGCTCTACAACCTGCCGAACGCACACATCTCCGATAGAAGAGGTTTTAATTTCCCCCTATTACCCTCACTTGCGGGGCTAAGTAATACTAACGTTACAAAAGGAGATTGGTCACAGCTTCATTAATCTCTCCCAAGCCCCAAGGAGGATTGGGAGAGATTAATATAACAGCCTCTAGCCTAAGCACGGATCAGATTATCACCGATACCAATCCACTTATAAGTAGTCAGCTCCTGCAATCCCATGGGGCCTCGCGCATGCAGTTTTTGTGTTGAGACTGCAACTTCTGCCCCCAGTCCAAACTGGCTGCCATCGGTAAAACGAGTGCTCGCATTAACGTAAACAGCGGCAGAATTGACGGCATTGATAAACTTATTAGCAACACTAAAGTCATTACTTAAAATAGCATCGGAGTGCTCGGTGCTATGCTCGCGAATATGCAGCAGTGCTTCATTTAAATCGTCCACGACCTTTACCCCCAAGTGCAGCGATAACCACTCACGAGAAAAATCACCCTGTTGTGCAGAAATAGCGTACTTACCTAAAATAGCTTTGGCTTTTACCTCAGCAACTAAGGTCACCCCTAACGGCAAGAGATGTGCCGCCAGTTTTGGTAAAAACTCTGCAGCTATTTTCTGATCCACCAATAGCGTATCCAGCGCATTACAGACACTTGGGCGTTGCACTTTTGCATTTTCAATAATCGCCAGTGCCTTTTCCTGATCGGCACTTTGTTCAACAAACAGATGACAGATACCTATCCCGCCAATAATCACCGGAATAGTACTGTTTTCTTTACAGAACTGCTGTAACCCTGTGTTACCACGCGGAATGATCATATCCACGTACCTGTCCATTTTTAAAAGTTCGCCAACTAAGGCACGATCTGTGTTTTCAATGTATTGCACAGCGGTTTTTGGCAAATCAACCGATAATAAAGCAGATTGGATCACTTTCACTAAGACCATATTAGAGCGAATCGTTTCTTTGCCGCCGCGTAAGATACAGGCATTACCTGTTTTTAAACTCAATGCCGCAATATCTATGGTGACATTTGGGCGGGCTTCATAAATCACGCCAATCACCCCAATAGGTACGCGTCGTTTGCACAGCTTTAAGCCATTTTCCAGTAACTTGCTATCAAACTCTTCACCAACCGGGTCAGCCAATGTAATCACACTGCGTAAATCGGCGATAATGCCAGCTAGACGTTGTTCATCAAGCAATAATCTGTCTAATAACGCATCTGTTAAGCCGGCTTCTTTACCCGCTTGAATATCCTCTTTATTCGCAGCAACAATTTTGCCTTGATTAGCCTCTAATGCTAGGGCTATTGCTTCTAACGCGGCATTCTTTTTTTTGCTGCCTGTAATTGCAAGTTCATAACTTGCTTCTTTAGCTAATTTACCTATTGACTGTAAATCCATTAACTTATCCTTAACCAACTGTTAATTATCGTTTATAAGAGAACTAAATCGTCTCGATGAATAATTACCCGGCCATATTCAAAACCTAATATTGCTTCGATTTGATCTGAGTGTAAGCCTTTTATTTTTTCAATATCGGCTTTGTTATAACGCACCACTCCCCTGGCTAACTCTTTGCCTGCCTGGTTGACTATACTCACAACATAACCACGCAGAAAGTGCTCAGTGGTCGCAACAATACCTTTGGCTAACAAGCTGCTGCCCGAATGTACAATTGCCTTCTCAGCCCCTGCATCAACAACAATTTTACCGCTGCGGCGAGAGCCGGCAAAGATCCAGTTTTTACGCGCCTCCAAACGGGTCTTTTCAGGGATAAAACGCGTGCCTACTGACTTATTATCAGCCGCATCTATTATTACATTTTTTTTATGTCCGGAAGCAATCACCACTTCAATCCCCGCCCGGTTGGCAATACTCGCTGATTGAATTTTCGTCGACATGCCGCCGGTTCCCAGGCCGCTGATACTGCCGCTTGCTAACGCGTGAATTTCGTGGGTGATTTTTTCTATTTCAGGAATCAATTGCGCATCTGGATTGTTACGCGGATCGCTAGTGAATAAGCCCATTTGATCAGTTAATAACAACAGCTGATCAGCATCAGCCAATAAACCCACCAGGGCCGAGAGGTTATCATTATCACCCACTTTAATTTCGTTGGTAGCCACCGCGTCATTTTCATTAACCAGTGGGATAATGCGGTACTTTAACAGGGTCTTTATGGTATCACGGGCATTCAAAAAACGTACCCTGTCATCTAAATCTGCACGCGTTAACAGCATCTGCCCGACATGCAATCCATATATTTTAAACAGATTTTCCCACTCCCGCACCAGTTGCCCCTGCCCGACCGCAGCCAGCATCTGTTTATTTGCTATTGTGGGCTCTATATTATGCATACCTAAATGTTCTTTGCCCGCAGCAATCGCGCCAGAAGTCACCACAATGATTTGATGGCCTTGATCATGTAATTGCGCACATTGACGTACAATTTCAACCATATGTGCACGGTCTAACTTTGTTGTCCCGCTGGTGAGAACACTGGTTCCTAATTTGACTACAATCGTCTTTTTATTGGTTTTCATGCTGCTTTCGTTTATCAGAATATTAAAAATTTAGGTGAACTAAAAAAACAGCAACGAGGAGTCGTTGCTGTCTGTGACTATAGCATTAATCGTTCTATGATAGTCAATCTGAGTGATCAATATTGCGCTTATTTCAGCTGTTTTTCAGGCTAAGCTTCGCTGCATACAACTTCGAGCGCATTTAACTGCTGCTGCATTTCAATTTCAATTAAGGTTTGTAGCCGCTCTATAAATAAAGTAAAGGAATTATCCAGTTGTTTCAGCTCCTTCGCAGAGATACTTTCAACCTCCCACTGCCCCGCCAAATTATAACGGCCGTTAAATCGTTCATATTGACAGCCATCACCATTTTTTGTCACAACGAGCCACCATCCCAGGAACTCTCTCTCTTCAGGCTCTTTATTATCATCAACACAAATTTCTAAACAATCAAAAAAATAGGATGACTCGGTCGATTGTAAGCGGCGAAAATAAGGGCCTAAATCAGTAAATAATTTTATTATTCGGCCATGGGACGGTCCATTTTCCACATCAAATATCATAAAAGTGCATTCCTAATAGTATTAAAATGTTTTCCCATCATACACCTACTCAGCCAGATGTCTTGTTAACCATTTAGCAGAATAACTTAAAGAGTTCAAATAGGATTCAAAAATGGGAGGTTTATCAATAATGTGGCACTCGCCTTCACTGCTGGCGCGGGCAATCAACTGCAAATCCTGCTTATTGCAAATAACATCATCTTTATGGCCAATACTTAACAAGGGGGTTTTAATACGCGTGCGCGCAAGCAGGCCTTGTTTGGTAAGGGATAGTGGCACACAGAATTGATAGAGTTGCTCAACACTGGAGTTTTTCATCTGCATACGTGATGCAATACAGTCTAATAACATGGGCGGTAATTGTTTAAAATTATCGAGGTTATCGAAGAGACTGCCGACGGCAGCACCGATGCAGACAACAGATTTGACGCAGTTTGGTTCCAAAAAGGCTAAACGGGTAGCCACATTACCTCCAAAGCGCATTCCCATCAGCGCGATACGGTCGTGGTCAACCCAGGGCACCCCTTTTAAAAAGTGACAAATAGCCTGATGCAAATTGGATGAGTTTTGATCCAGTTTGACATGCGAAGAGTAACTGATACCCGGTAAGTCAACGGTCAACATCGCGATACCCGCCGGTGCGAGATCATTTTCAAATAAAGGCAATAACTCACATTGCAGGGTATCTAGACCACCGCTGATAATAACCACAGGATAGATTATATCATCATTAGGAAGGTGTAAATAACAGGTTACCTCTTTACCTTGAAATGGCACTTTAATCTCTTTTAAAATCATCTTGTTATTATACTTGGCTGACTCCCGGTAGCTGTTAAATGCCAACACTTGAGCCTGGATACTTAATTCATCCCCTTTTAAGTGGGGATAACTGGCAACACTGTAGAATTGCGACGCTAAATAATAAGCTTGCCTGGCTTGCTCAGTTTTACCCTGCCCGGCAAACTCATTGCCCTGTTTGTAATAAAACATCCCTTTTTGCGTCCACTCATAGGTCCAATTTCCTGAGCGGAAACCTATTACGCTGTCCAACACTTCCGGATCACTGCGCTGATTTTTTGATGCGGAGATATGCGATAGCACCTCATAACAGTCAATGATATCTAAACCCTGCCAGGCCCAGAGCATAAACTTCAATAAACGATACCAGCCAGCCTGCTCTTCGCCATCCATAATGACATTTTTTTGTCTATGGTTTTTTTTAGTCGCAGAGTTAGCGATAATAGTTGACGTTTCCCGCACATTATATTTGTGTGCAAACAATGTCTTAGATAAGTTTTCGGACATAAACCACTCTTTTTTAAATCAGCATTGCTTAAGAATAAAGCAAATTCAGGGATAAATCATGCTGCAAATCAGTGACTATGCAACAGAGCTTTAAATAGGCACATCATGCAGCTTACCAAGCAAAATTTTTTCTGCAAGTTGCAAGCTATTTTTATCCCCCTGCAATAAAACCACATCACCCTCTTCAAAACGCACTTTTTCAGAAATAACCACCTCCGCACCATTTTTTCTATGCAGAGATTTGATAATAATGCCTGAAAGATGGAATTCCTGCACATAACTGCCCACCACTTCAGCACCTTCCGTCAGGGTCACCGCATGTATTTTTTCTATGTGCCAGCCACTTTTTTCACTCTGACTGTTTTCTCCGTAATAAAAACCGTGTAGATGCTGATACTTGATCTTCCGCTCACTATCTAAACGCTGCAGAATTCTCCGGCTCGGGATGCCGGATAAAAACAGCACATGCGCCACCAGCATCAAACTGCCCTCCAATACTTCGGGGATAACTTCGGTAGCACCCGCCGCTTTTAACTGATCTAAACCGCGATCATTTTTGGTACGTACAAGCACTTTCACATCCGGATTAAGTGTCCGAATCAGTGCTAATAAAGCCAATGAACGCCCTAGGTCATCAAAGGTAATAATCAATAACTTAGCTTTTTCAATACCTGCCAGTAGTAATATCTCTCTATTACTCGCATCGCCAAACTCAACCGTCTCACCGCCTTCTCTTGCCTCTTTAACACGCATCGGATCTCTATCTAATACAATAAAAGGCAAAGACTCCGTTTTTAAAAAACGTGAAACAATCTGCCCGACACGCCCATAACCACAAATAATAGTATGTTTATTGAATTGCCCTGGTAACGGTTTTTGAAAATGAAAGGCTTTGGCTGAATGACGTAATACTTCGCGGGAGATATTTTGGCTGTGTTTCACCAAAAATGGGGTAATTGTCATACTAATCACCCCGGTTGCAATAATTAAAGAGGATAACTGCGCATCCAGTAATGCATATTTACCGGCCAGTGCGATCAATATAAAACCAAACTCGCCCATTTGCGCTAAAGCAATACCGACACCCAACGCCGTCGTTAATTTCTCCCTCATGATCAGCGCCGCCAGGGTAATGGTTAAAGCCTTCGCTAATATCACCCCGATCACTATTAAAATCAATATGCCAAAATCATCTCGCAATACTTCATACTGCAGCAGCGTACCAATTGAGATAAAAAACATGGCCATCAAAATATCTTTGAATGGTCTTATATCCGCAGAAATTTGATAGCGGAAATGGCTTTCGCCGAGCATCATACCAGCCAAAAAAGCCCCCAATGCCATCGACAAACCAAGCAATTGGGTAAACCAGGCGGCCAGTATGGCAATAAAAAGCGTTGATAGAATAAAAACTTCATCAAAACGCATACTCGCCATCTCATCAAAAAACTTTGGCAGTAACCAGCGCCCGATGGCTAATACAACAGCTACCGCAAAGGCCCCTTTCACAAAGGCAATGGACAAAGGCATCATGATATCGCCTTCCAGGCCGGGCAGCGCAATAATTGGGATAACAATTAAGAAGGGGACAACGGCAAGATCCTGGAAAAGCAGAATGGCGATTGTAATACGTCCCATTCTGGAGTCTAACCTCTGCTGCTCAGTTAATACTTTTACAATAATTGCCGTTGACGACATGGTTAAAACACCGGCAACGGTAAATGCCTGCTGCCAGGTCATATCAAAAAACCGGCATAACCAATAGAAGAGAAAAAATGAAACGCTAACCTGCAGCGCACCCACACCAAAAACAGCGCGGCTCATTTTTATCAGTTTATCTAATGAAAACTCCAAGCCAAGTGAAAACATTAAAAAAACAATACCAAACTCGGCAATCAGCTCTATTTCATCGTAAGAGTTGAGGATATTAAGCAACGAAGGGCCGAGTAAAAATCCGCTAAAGAGATAGGCAACAATATTCGACAAGCGCAGGCGCCTACCAATATGCAGGCTGACGATTGCAAAAAAAAGTAATAATAACAGTTCATTAAGCACTTTTTCCGTTAACTCCTTGTGATACCCATGGATATAAATTCAACAGGTAACATGATGAGAGGCGAGCAACATTTTTCATTAAGCATAGCTAATAGCCGTCTGTTTTGGAGTAACCAGCAGGAAATAATGCGGCGAATAGCTGCAACTTAACTGAGCTCACCCTTGCAAAAGGGCAAGCTCAGCTTCAATAGATAGGAAAGCGATTTTTTATTTTAGGGGTTTTAATAACTGCTGAATGACGCTGCTCAGGCTGGCAAAAACGATTAACATGGCTAAAATCGGTAATACCAACCACATCAGGAGATGTAACGTCGGCGTTAACGCAAATCCCCATTTCAGGAGACTGCTGACGATCAACTCAGCGCCGACCACGGCAACTAGACCTGCGGCAATGGCCATCACCCCGTATTCACTCCATAAAGTCTGGCTGATACGTTTCCTGCTGGCCCCCAATGTCCGATAGAGTGTGATTTCACGTTGGCGCTGATGCAAACTTAAACGTAATAAAGTAAAAATCAACAATACGCCACTAATGACGCCAAGAGCGGCTAATACAGTTAATGACCAGGTTATTTGTCCGAGTATGGTCTGGATTTTTCCGCCCATAGTACGAAAGTCTAATAAACTGACCGTTGGATAATCGCGCCCGAGCTGATTCAGGAATGGCAGTTGCGAATCGTTAATACGAAAACTGACCAGCCAGGTAGCGGGTAAATCTTTCACTAGATCAGGGCTGAAAATCACATAGAAATTTGGCTTCATACTTTGCCATTGTACTTGGCGAAGTGAGTTTACCTGTGCGCTGAAAGGCTGCCCATTCACTGAAAATCCCAATTTATCTCCAACCCCAACACCTAGCTCCTGCGCTAACTCCTGCTCCAGTGAAACCCCTGCCTGCGGGCTCCACTGCCCGGCAACCACCTGATTGTAATCGGGGAGTTGCTCAACCCAGGTGAAATTTAATTCCCGCTGCAAGGCATTAATATGGTTACCCTCCTGAGCGGCGTATTGTTTGGCATCTTGACCGTTAATTTGGGTAAGTCGCCCGCGGATAATGGGATAAGCAGAAGAATGTTGAATCTGCTGTTCATCTAACTTTTTCAGATACTCCTGCTGTTCACTTGGCGCAATATTAATGGCAAACACATTAGGCGCATCAGGGGGTAAGGTCTGCTGCCAATCCCCCAGCAAATCGCTTCGCACCAGCCAGATCACCGCCACCAGCATCAACGAGCCCGACAGCGCAGCAAGCTGCATCATACTGCTGATTGCCGAGCGTTTGATGCGACTCAGCGCAAGGGACATGGCCGCCCCCCATTGCGCTTTACTGAGAAAATGCAGCAACAGGTAGCTGAGACTGGCCAAGAGCAGAAACAGCACGATCAATCCGGCAAACACCATCCACACTAAGCTATTCGCACCATAGATCAGTAAAAATGCAATGACAGGCACGGCAATTAACCACAGCCCTTTTTTAGAGGGCTTTGCAGCTTGGGCCTGCAACACGGCAATGGCCGATGTATCCAGCAGTCTTAGCAGCGGAATACCCAGCGCGGGTAAACCAATCAACAGCGCAACGGCACTGCCCAAAACAAAAGGTTGCCAGCCATAACTTGGCAACTGCTCAGGTAAAATGGCGGCCAAAGGCAAGCGTAGCAGTACCTCAAGCCCTAACCCAATGAATGAACCAAAGATAATAGCCATGCTGAACATTAAACCGACCTGGCTTAATAACCAAAGACGCAGCCAACTTTTACTGGCTCCCATACTTTTTAACATTGCTACAGTAGCAGTACGGCTGGATGAGTAATGCTGACAGGTCAGCACCAGGGTTACCGCAGCCATCAATATCACCATCAAAATAGTAAGCGACAGGTATTGTTTGGCTTTTGTTATTAAATCTGCAGTTCTCCCCTGATTCTCCTCACTTATCCAGCGTTCGCCGGCTTGTAGCCGGTAGCCCTTGCGGATTTGCTCAAGCGCGCCGTTGCTGCCCCTGAAAAAAGTGCGATACTCTACCCGGCTTCCTAGTTGGATCGCTCCCGTTTTATCCAGATCCAACGCATGGATAAAGACACTGGGCATGGTTCTAAAAGGGTTATAGGCAAGTTCAGGTTCAGATTCTATTTTTCCGGACACCCTTAGCTGCGCATCACCAAGAGCAACAATGTCCCCTATTTTTACTTCCAATAAAGAAAATAAACGTTCGGCAAGCCATAACTGACCGGGCTGCACCGATGAACTGGCAGCGCCATCCCGGCCAATTAAAATCAAATCACCACGCAGCGGATAACTGCTTTGCACCGCTTTAACGCTGACTAACTGCATCCTCTTACCGCTGAACGCCATGGTTTGAAAACGGGTTTGATCTGAAGTAGTCACATTAAGCTGCTTTGCCTTGGCGAGAATTAATTCAGGCGTCGGGGCGGCTGAACGGAAAACCAAATCCCCCGCCATCATCGCGCGGCCATGGTCTGTCATCACCTTTTCAACGCGAATGGCCAGTGCAGATAAGGCGACAACACAGGCTATGATTAAGGTAAGCGCGGCCATCACCGGCCAGAGTTGCCCCTGCCAGATCTCCCGCCAGCTCCAACGCATCACCATCTTCGTTCCCGGAGGCGTTTTCAGGTTACTCATTAGCTCTCCTTTAACTCACCGGCATGAATCGCAAGCGTCCGTTCACATCGTCTGGCTAGATTTGCATCATGGGTGATCAGCACCAGTGTAGTGCCATGGTCACGGTTCATTGCAAATAACAGTTCGATAATATTTTCAGCGGTATGCTCATCCAAATTACCGGTTGGTTCATCCGCAAATAAGATTTTGGGCTGCGTCATAAACGCCCTTGCCAGTGCGACCCGTTGCTGTTCACCCCCAGATAATTGCGAGGGTAGATGCGTTTCGCGGCCAGATAATCCAACCGATGCCAGTAAGCGCCGCGCTTTGTTTATATCTTCCCCTTCACCGCGCAGGATAGCCGGCAGGGTGACATTTTCTAATGCTGTTAATGATGGGATTAACAGGAAATTTTGAAAAACAAACCCAATCGACTCGCTACGAATTTTCGCGCGTTGCTCATCATCTAATTGCGACAAAGATTGTCCCAGTAACTCAATTTCACCGGAGCTGACAACATCCAGCCCGGCTAACAGGGTCATCAGGGTAGACTTACCTGCACCCGACGTGCCAATAATTGCAACTGTCTCACCTGAAAAGACTTCAAATGTGATATCTTTTAAAATAGATAGCTCAACTTCATTGGCAATGACTGATTTACTCACTGATATTGCTTTTATAATGGATAATGACATGGCAAAAATATTTTCCTTTTGTTTTATGCTGCTTTTTTGCAGCGCAACTAACAGTCAAACACTTCTTATTCTCGGCGACAGTTTAAGTGCCGGTTACAATATGCCGATAGAGCAGAGTTGGCCGACGTTGCTAAGTGGTGAACTTAAGGTACTGAATAAACCGACCACTATTGTTAACGCCAGTATTTCCGGCGATACCACGGACAACGGTTTAGCGCGCTTACCGGCATTACTCACTTTACATAAGCCGACATCAGTATTAATTGAATTAGGCGCAAATGACGGCTTACGCGGTTTTCCCCCGGCCCTGATCCGGGCAAATATTGAACGGATGATCAACTTGATTAAAGCAGGCAACAGTGACGCGATATTGATGCAAATCCAAGTGCCACCTAATTATGGTAAACGTTACAGCCAGGCATTTAGTTCAATTTACCCGCAACTAAGTGAAAAATACAGTACCCCGCTAATTCCGTTTTTTCTGGAGCCGCTGATCCAGAAACCACAGTGGATAATGAATGACGGTTTACATCCGACCCCGGAAGCACAACCCTGGATTGCACAATATATGGCGGCACAATTAGCACCTTACTTGAAATAATAGCCCAACCCAGCGTCAATCCACTCGCAAAGATAACTATTTCAAGGTGGATTGGCTGGCTTTTTTAAACAAAAGAAACACGTAAAGAATCTGACAGCTGCTGCGTTTGTTCACTCTGACAGTACCACAAACCGACCGCAATTTTTACTTCCCCATCGATAACGATAAAAGGCACTAAATCGCGTAACCAGGGGGGGACATGGTATTCGTGCAGCAGTTTTTTGATACTGCGGGAACCCCTGCGCCCAGCAGGCAAACAGCTTAAATCCGCCGGTAATTGCGCACGGAAACAGATCTCCACTTTTGCTTTGCCAGCAAAATCAGGCAGCGCAAGCGCTGCTTCTCCGCCATTGCCTACTTTAAAAAACAATTTAACCAGACCATCGCATAATGCTACTTTTTCCTGACCTAACCATCTAATCGCTTGAGGGACACTCTGCGCAATTTTTTTATCTTCAACAAAATAAAGGTGCTGACGGTAGCGACGAATGGATACCCCTTTAAACTGCAAAACAGGCTGCGCATCTATATTCGCCAGGGCGACATCGCTCCATAAAGTTTGCAGCTGCATTGCCGAAGGATAAGCTAAGTTATTTTTTTTAAACCAAAAACGCAATAGATTATTACGCCGTCCAGGGCTGAGAAGGGCCAGCTCATTGATAGGCAATACCTGCTGATTGAGCTGCGATTCAACAATTTGTTTGAAGTCAGCTGCTGCAATTTCATCCAGCAGCTGCTGCTGCTCCTGGAAAATAGCGGCGCTGCGCGCAACTGATTTGGCAATGCCCGGCCAGCGCTGTTTTAATAACGGGGTAATACTCTGACGAATAAAATTACGGTCAAAAACTTGATCCTGATTGCTTTCATCTTCTATCCAGTCTAACTGGAAAAGTGCTGCATAGGCTGCCAACTGATCACGCGAAAAGTCCAATAAAGGACGAATTAGATAACCTTTCTGCCGTTTCTGTTTTTTTTGAATCCCCTGCAAGCCGGTATTGCCCGATCCCCTTTTCAGAGCAAGCAATAGCGTTTCAAGTTGATCATCCTGATGATGTGCAGTCAGCAGATAACTATTCTCCGATAACCCCTCGCTTAAACAGGCATAACGTTTCTCCCTTGCCAGGGCTTCCAGGCTGGTGCGATTGTGCCTCGCTAGATTTACTTTTGAACAGCGGAAATTAATCCCTAATGAAGCACATAAATTTTGGCAGAACTGCTGCCAATGCGCCGCATTATGACTTAAACCATGGTTGATATGGTGCGCGCTGACAGCACAGTCCGGCGTTGATCCCCTTAATCGGGAAAAGAGGTGTAACAAAACAACTGAATCCAGACCACCGCTTAAGGCAATATGAAAATCTTGCCCGTTAACGGGCTGCGGAGCAAGCATTAAGCTCAGCTGCACCTGGAATGCTGTAAACAGATCCTCTTTATTCATTTATGAACCAGCCCTGATAAACTAAACATGATCAAAATGCAGGGTAACATTTTCCGGCCCAAGCAGAGCGGACAGGGCAAATAAAAGCTCGTCGCTCGGGGTAACCGACCACTCCCTTGCAAAGGTAAGCTCGGTTCTGGCCAACTGATTTTGATATTCCACAAACACCGGGCACAACCCGCCTTTAGCGGGTAATAATGCCTGCCTTAACAAGGCTTGAAAATCCGCAGTGATCCTATCGGCATTCACTTTTAAACGTAGTTTCGAAGCAAAACGCTCA
>DATCZZ010000217.1:0-6446 GCA_036525635.1 Psychromonas sp.
GAAATGATTAGCTGTTCAACATATTGAGCACGACCTTGACGATAAGAGCCGGGGTCACTAGCTGTTTTTTAGTCTCGTGTACCGTTCCAAATTCCCCCTAATATCTAATTTAATTTCCCAAAGTACCAAAACACTATCCAACATATCTAAATTTGTATTGATCCGTTTGTTGTTTGTAGAGCCCGATCTTGTCAATTAAGAGCCGGGGTCTCTAGCTGTTTTTTTATAAAGGCAAACTAATATGTTTGATGCTGCTGGTTCTATATTGATGGAAATAATCGATCTCTGTGCTACTGCTATTTGCTATCTGTAAATTTTGATACAGCTTGGGTTGCTGCCAGCTTAAGCCTAAACAGTCAGCAATGATTTGTCGGATCACGCCCCCATGAGAGATCACTAATACCCTTTTACCAGCCGATGAGGTTAATAAACCTAGCCAGGCAGAGACTACCCGGCGATTGAAGTTCTCCAGGCTTTCTGCCTGCTCGAAAGTGAAGCTGTGTGGCTGTGCCCAAAATTTTTCCAGTGTGGGCCACTCTGTTTGCAGCTTGCTAAACGGGATGCCGTCAAAAATTCCAAAATCAATTTCCTGAAAGTCATGCTCAACTAATAAAGGCAAAGCAGACTGCGCACTGAGTTTTTCCGCTAATAGGGCGCATCGCTGCAGGGGGGAGGTGACAATGAGATCAAATTGCTCTGCTATTTTACTCAAGGCAATAAATGCCTGCTCAAAAGCCTGGGGGCAGCAAGCAACGTCTGTCCGGCCATATAATGCGGCTTCTGCGATTACCTTGGGATGCCTTAATAGAGTGATAGTGGACATTTACAAGATCTTCCCGGGAGATTTTAAATCGAGAGGTAATCCCGCTGTTATTAGAGTCACCCGATCTGCGAGTTGCGCGACTCTCTGGTTTAATCGCCCGCAATGATCGATAAACAGCCGGCTGATAATACCCAGCGGAGTGATGCCCAGGCCTACTTCATTGCTGACCAGCGTGATGTTTATATTGCTATTTTTAACAGCAGAGAGTTGTTCAATAAAATCCGCTATTGCGTTCTCTATTCCGGCGCTTATTTTTTCATATTGTTCTATTGTCGGTTCATAATTTATTGCCGATAACTGCTTGTCATATTGATAAATAATGTTGTTCAGCCAAAGTGTTAAACAGTCAATTAGATAGTGGCGGGGGGAGCCCTGGCTAATATGTTGCGCTTCGTTCAATAACAGCTTACCTAATTCAAGAGGGCACTCTATCAAACGCCAGTTTGATGAGCGTGACTGTTGATGGTGAGCTATCCGGGAGCGCATTTCATTATCCAATGCACTTGCCGTGGCAATGTAGACAGGCGTCGCGCATTCACTTAATAGCGTTTTTTCGGCAAAGGCGGATTTGCCTGAGCGGGCTCCGCCGATAATAAGATGAATCATAAAATAGTGTTAACTCGGATTTAGTGTAAGACTGGCCAGCAGCACAATGTAAATGATGATTTCGCCAATCTGTTGTGCCGCACCTAGGCAATCGCCTGTTATACCAGCAATTTTATCGATTAACCAAGTGCGGAATAACTTCCTGAAAATAAAGAGTAACAGGAGTACGCTTAAGATTTCGTAAAGCGAAAAATAGAAAGCCGGTAACAAAGCGACACAAAAAAGAATAAGCAGTTCTTGCGGTCTTTGTGCACTGGCTACAAGGGAGCTTTTACTCGAATTTTTCTCACTGACGTAAGCTGTATTTATAATTAAACTGGCAGCGACGGCGCGCGACAGGGCAAATCCCAGCATTAAACAGACTAAAAAAAAGAGATGATTTCCGCTATATAAGTAACCCGTTTGCGCTAATTCCAAGAGTAATAAATATTTAAGCGCTAAAATAGTGACTAAGGTTAGCACGCCATAGCTGCCTACCCGGCTGTCTTTCATTATGGTTAAACGCTGTTCAATGCTCAACCCGCCACCAATGCCGTCGGCCATATCCGCCAAACCATCTTCATGGAAGGCGCCGGTTAGCACAAAACCTGCCGTGAGCATCAATATGACGGCGATTGAAGCGGGAAGAATTTGTATGAACAGGAGAAAAAAACCGCCCTGTATTAAAGCTAATAACAAGCCGACCAGTGAAAAATAACGATTCGCCTGATTGAGCAGCGTAGGAGAATAAATCATGCTTTTGGGCGTAGGAATCCGGCTAAAGAAGCTTAATGCCAAAAAAAACAGATTGAATTCACTTGCGATTCTCTCTCTGCAACTTGCTCCTTTGTTGCTCACACCGTGACTCCTGCACTTTCAAAACTGGCCATATCGTTATAAAAATGACAAGCGGCCCGAACCAATGGCCAGGCCAGGGCTGCACCGGTACCCTCGCCAAGCCTCAGACCAAGGAATAAAAGGGGGGAAGCTGACATCTCCCTGAGCAGTAGTTGGTGCCCCTGCTCCTCGGATTGGTGGCTGAAAATAAGGTAATCTATTATATTGGGTGCCAGACGGTAAGCGGCAAGCGCGGCTACGCTAACAATAAAACCATCAATCATAACGGGGAGTTGCTGTTTTCCTGCCGCTAATATTGCGCCGACCATCTGCACAATTTCGAACCCGCCTAACTCAGCCAGAATAGTGATTACATCACTCTCTTCTGTGATACGAATTAATGCCTTTTTAATCAGCGCCAGTTTGTGCGTATATTGCTGCTCCGTTATGCCCGTGCCTTTGCCCACACATTTATCTATTGGGTGACTGGTTAAGGCGCACATTAAGGCGCTAGCCGAACTGGTATTGGCAATGCCCATCTCTCCAAGTAATAGGATATTGGCACCTTTTTGCAGCAGTTCGGTCACAACTTGCTGGCCGTACTCTAATCCTTGTTGTACCTGTTCGCGGGTCATTGCCGCTTGTTGAGAAAAATCAGCAGTGCCGGCCCCTAAACGTTTTACAAAAAAATGTTCAGATGAACAGTCAGGCACATTTTTGATACCGGCGTCGACCACGTAAAGATCAATCTCATTCGCTCTGCAGAAACAATTAATGGCGGCTCCGCCATGGGTGAAATTGGCCACCATCTGTCCTGTTACATCACTACTGGCGATACTTACGCCTTGATCGGCAATGCCATGGTCGGCTGCAAAAATTACCATCACGGGGATCGGTAAGGCGATTTTTTGAGCTGCGCAGGAGGCGTTTTGACTTTGTAATAATGCCAGCTGTAGCGCGACAGATTCGAGTAACCCGAGGGCCCCTAATGGTTTGGTTTTATTGTCTATTATGGCTTGTATCTGTAAACGAAATTGTTTGTCAACGGCCGGGATATCAAGAAGTGTAGGCATAGGAAAGCTCTTTATTAATTTTTATTGGAAGCTGCTAAAATAAGTGGCGCTTATCATAGCAAACAATTAATGCGCCAAAAGCATTTAATAAATCAAATGAATCAATAAATTAGCTTTATTCAATCAGTGTAGGTGAAAATTTTTTTACTTTGCAGTTATCATGTTGCTTTTTATCGCTATAGCCAATTTAGTTGCGGCGCATATTCATAGCAGTCAATCCGTTTTTGCTGATGATCTTATTTCAGCCGCTTGCTGTTTCAGGGTGAAGGTGACAAGTTGAGGAGTATGATCCGATGCTTCAGTCGCCCAGCTTTCGCTTTTTATAATTTGCAAACCGCGATAATAGATATGATCTAAAGGCTGGCCAAAAACAGTAGTACGTTGGTCGCTTTTAAATAATGCTTCCTGAAAACCCTCTTTTTGTAATGTTTGTTCAACCTCTTCTAAGCGGGGAGCTGACCAGGTATTAAAGTCGCCGCTGAATATAACCGGCCCGCGATGGGATTTGATCAGGGTTAAGTAGGGTTGTATCTGTTCTTTGAGGGGGGCTGCGCTAAAGGTGAAATTAACACCATGAATATTGATAAGTAATAATGACTGCGGTTGTTTATCCAATGGATAGATGGTTGCTAATCCCGTTTTTGGAATAGTTATCCAGGGCTCACTATAACGTGTTCCACACACATAACTTGGCGCAGCTTTACTAAGGGTGTTCACCCCATACACAGCATCCTGATATTTAAATGCGTTATTTTGAAAATAAAAGAGGTGGTTAATCTGGCTGAAATTGATAAATTCCGGAGAATACTTTATCTCCTGCAGGGTCAATAAATCCGATTTTTGGGTCAATTTTTGCAGCTCCTCCTGCCAGCTTTTCTTTTCCTGTTTATAGATATTCCAATTCACCAGGGTAAAAGGCAGTGGCAGTTTTTGCCCTGATTCTGCAGAGGCGTTGACTTTTGTTAATGCCGGGCAGGTTTGCAGGTAATTCTGTCTGTTGCTATCAAAAACGGTTAAATATTGAGGCGAACTCGGGAGAACAAAAGCTATCCCCAGCAGCACAAGCAGGACAGGTAAATACACCTTAGTGATAGTTGCTGTCGATAGAAATGTAAACTTATTTTTCATCTGGTCATCTTCTTTATTGAAGGAAGAGAGTTATGTGGGGTATATTAGACTTTCTATTCATCAATATGTAAGTTCCTATTATGCCACTAGAAAGAACACTTTCAATCATAAAACCTGATGCTGTACGTAAACACGTTATTGGAGCAATTTTAAGTCGTTTGGAACAAGTTGGTTTACAGCCTGTTGCCATCAAAATGGTACACCTAACCAGCGAGCAGGCGGCAGGTTTTTATGCGGAACATGAAGGCAAAGAGTTCTACCAAGCGCTCATTGAGTTTATGACTTCCGGGCCGATAGTTGCGCTGGTTTTACAAGCTGAAAATGCGATAACCCTCTACCGTGAAACGATAGGTAAAACAGATCCAAAGCAAGCGGCACCCGGTACCATTCGAGCTGATTTTGCCGAGTCTACCCGTTACAATGCGGTACATGGTTCAGACTGCCCGGCTTCAGCTGCGCGAGAAATCGCCTACTTTTTTACAGATGATGAAATTTGCCCGGCAGTTGCAGAATAATTATAACGGAACGTAGGAATAATTATGCATGACCTAATAGCACTATTCGAGCAAACTCCTCATTACCTCTATGCCGTGGTAACTATTCTGGGTTTATTGATCGGTTCATTTTTAAATGTCGTGATCTATCGTTTGCCGGTAATGATGATGCGCGAATGGCAGGCCGAATGTGCCGATTCTTTTCCTGACGCCAATATTAAGGTTGAGCAGGACAGGTTTAATCTTCTTTTACCCCGCTCCCGTTGCCCCAGCTGTAACCATCTGATCGGTTCAAGTGAGAATATTCCGGTAATTAGCTGGTTATTTCAAAAAGGCCGCTGTAAACACTGCGCTTGTAAAATCAGCATCCGCTATCCTGGTATCGAATTATTGACAGCAGTGTTGTCGTTAGTAGTCGCTTACTTAGTGCCTTTTGGCTGGCCATTACTATTTGCGCTATTATTTACCTGGGTATTGATCAGCCTGACTTTTATTGATTTTGATACTATGTTACTGCCGGATCAACTGACCCTGCCTTTGTTGTGGCTGGGTTTATTGATCAACCTCTCCGGTACCTTTACCGATTTACAGAGTGCGGTATTAGGTGCAACCTTTGGTTATTTAACGCTTTGGTCTATCTACTGGGTTTTTAAGCTTGTCACCGGTAAAGAGGGCATGGGCTATGGTGATTTTAAATTACTAGCCGCTTTGGGAGCGTGGTTCGGCTGGCAGGCATTGCCGCTGATTATCTTACTCTCCTCTTTTGCCGGCGCAATTATTGGTATTGCCATTGTGCTGACATCTGCGGATAAACAGAGCAGGCCAATGCCTTTTGGTCCCTATCTCGCCGTTGCCGGTTGGATTTTTCTGGTTTACGGCGATGGCTTAAGCAAAATCTATTATTCACTGGTTTTATAATGTCTGACAATAGTGAACTTAACGGACAGCTGAGTGAGGATGAGAAATGGATGGCTTATGCCCTATCCCTTGCCGATAAGGCGGAGTCCCTGGGGGAGATCCCGGTTGGCGCTGTTATTGTTAAAGACAATAAAATTATTGCAGAGGGCTGGAATCTATCCATTCTCAACCACGATGCCTGCGCGCATGCCGAGATCATGGCAATACAGAGTGCCGGGCAAAAAATAGAAAATTACCGCTTAATTGACTGCACCATATATGTCACTCTGGAGCCCTGCGCCATGTGTGCCGGCGCATTAGTACATGCGCGTATTAAACGTCTGGTGTACGGTGCGGGAGATTATAAAACCGGGGCGGCAGGCTCTGTTTTTAATCTGGTGCAGAGCGTACAGTTAAATCATCAGCTGGAGGTGACTGCTGGCATTTTTGCTGAACAATGCGCAGCAAAAATAAGTGCTTTTTTCAAACAGCGCCGCTTGGAAAAAAAGCAGTTAAAGCAACAATTGAGTGATTCCGAGATGCGTCCTTGAAAATTAACCATAGAGCTAACCATGTCTACCAAAAAAATTAATTTTGTCTACGAAAAAG